>JADGFH010000042.1 GCA_016743925.1 Labilibaculum sp. | reverse complement strand
TACAGTAGATGGAAATACGCTGATCAACTTCTATACGTTGCACACAGGAATCATTCCAATATTATTTATCATTTTAATGAGCATGCACTTTTGGCTGGTTCGAAAAGCTGGTGGTGTTGCACTACCTCCGCAAGAAGATAAACAAAAGGTAGATGTAATTTCTAATCTTGTTCCTAAGGAAATAATGCTTGCAAGTATTGTTATAGCAGGACTTTTCTTGGTATCCGTTTTTTATGACGCTCCACTACTTGAAGAAGCGAATCCTTTAAAAAGTCCTAACCCAAGTAAAGCACCTTGGTATTTTTTAGGAGCTCAGGAATTACTTTTGCATCTGCATCCGTTCTTTAGTGCTGTTATTATACCATTCTCAGTAGCATTATTCTTTTTTGGCTTACCCTATTTTAAATACACCAATCTTAATATTGGCGTTTGGTTCAATTCTCCATTAGGTAAAAAAATCACGATACAATCAAGCATAGGTGCCTTCTTATATACCTTTGTGTTAATATATATTCTTGATCACTTTCTTCATTTTGATTTGTGGCTTTCCAACTGGCCTAGCATCATTTCAACGGGATTAATTCATTTTCTATTGTATATGATTCCTGTTGCTGCCTTCCTATTTATTTGGAGCAAAAAACATCAAGCCAATCGCACAGAATTAATCATGGCAGGTACTAGTATCATACTGTCATCCTACATAAGCATGCTACTCATTTCCCTTTTATTAAGAGGAGAAGGAATGTTGTTGATTTTTTAAATATTGAATTAGGATAGCATAATGAAACTAGATAGACGAAAATTTATAAAACGAATACTTATTGCAGTTGCAGCAGTTGAAGCTTTATTCTTGATAAAAGGAAGTGTAAATAAGGTAGACTCCACATCAGGAGCCAAAGAATTATTCAATGCTGGTAAAGCTACTTCTTTCGATAACAACAAACTGTATCCATTTTTAACTGGACAATTCTTTTTAAAGCGCTTCGATGATGGTGGTTTTTTAGCCATGTCTATTAAGTGTACTCACCTTGGATGTGTAGTGAATACCAATTCTAAAACAGGAGGTTTTAACTGTCCTTGTCATGCTTCACAGTTCAATAAATTTGGAGAAGTTCTTTCTTCTCCTGCAACTCGTCCATTAGATATTTTTCCAATAAAAATGGAGAATGGAGAGCTATTTATTGATACCCGAAAGCCTATAAAAAGAGCTTCCTTTAACAAATCTCAGTTAACCTACGCATAATGGATAATCGCAAAAAAACAGAACGGATCAGCTTTATTGCTGCAGTAGTTACAGTACTTACGATTCCATTGTACCTGCTTATTAATACCTACAATTCAAGTAGCGAAACAATAGCTGAAGCAGAATATGTTGGCAAGGAAGCCTGTATTGAGTGTCATTTAAATGAATACAACGATTGGGTGGGATCTGATCATGATAAAGCCATGGACCATGCAAATGATTCAACTGTTCTTGGTAATTTTAATAACCAATCGTTGGAATACAATGGCATGACTCATAAATTATACAAACGAGACAATCATTTTTATGTTTTTACCGATGGGGAAACTGGTAAAATGGAAGAGTTTGAAATAAAATATGTATTTGGCTATTATCCTTTACAACAATATTTAATTGAATTTGATAGAGGAAGATTACAAACACTTCCTATTACTTGGAACTCCAAAGATAGTGTTTGGTATCACATGTCAACGGAAGTTTATAAAGATGAAATTATTGAACATGACAACTGGTTACACTGGACCAACCAAGCCCAAAACTGGAATGGAATGTGTGCAGATTGTCATTCAACAAACCTGGTAAAAGGTTACGATGTAAAAACCGACACCTATCACACCACTTGGAGTGAAATAGATGTAAGTTGTGAAGCTTGTCACGGACCAGCATCCAAACATTTAGAATGGGCCGCAAAGGCAGATTACGCACGCGACGAACACAACAACTTTGGTTTGGTCGTTAAAACTAGTGGAATTGACAATAAAGAGTATGTCGATTTATGCGTCCGCTGCCATACGCGCCGTGGATCATTGTCTGATTTTAAGCATAGTGCAGATATCTATAATCACACCATACCTAATTTACCAAACGGTGACGATTACCATATCGATGGACAGATATTAGATGAAGATTACGTGTACGGATCGTTTACACAAAGCAAAATGTTTATGCGCGATGTAAAATGTAACGACTGCCATAATGTCCATAGCACCAAGCGCTTATTTGAAGATAATAGATTGTGTACGCAATGCCACAGGGCTGATGATTACGATACGCCCAATCATCATTTTCACAAATTAAAAGGAGAAAAAGGCGAAGCCGTTATTGCTGATGATGGGGTTAAATTCGAAGTTGGTGCTGGTGCTCGCTGTATCAACTGCCATATGCCTGCACAGTTTTACATGGGTCCAGATTATAGAAATGATCACAGTTTCCGAGTTCCTCGTCCTGATTTAACTCAAATATTAGGAACACCAAATGCATGTAATCAATGCCATGCTGATAAATCGACGCAATGGGCTGTTGACTATGTAAATAAATGGCACGGAATTGGTCGTCCTGCACAATACGGTACTGCTTTTAAAGAAGCTCTAACTGGCAGTCAGGAAGGATTCAATGGCTTGGTTCATATTTACAATGATGAAGTGTATCCTGAAATTATTAGAGCTACAGCAATTCGCTTATTAGGTCTACATTATCAGGGACAAAGCAAGGATATTCTTTACAATGCATTAAACAATTTTAATGGACATATTAGATTCAACGCACTTCAGAATTTGATTATGGATGATCAAAAATCATTAAATATTGTTTTAGGGATGTTAAATGATCAAACAAAGGCAATACGAGTTGAGTGTGCTACAAAACTAAACAGTGTTAATAAAGATCAAATACCAGTCAAATATCATAAACCGTTAGAAAGAGCTAACAAAGAATATTTGGAAGCTTTAGAATATAGTGCCGATTTCCCATCAGGAAAATTCAACTTGGCTAACTTTTATTACAACACAAAGCAAACAGATAAAGCGGAGGAGTTTTATAAAAAAGCTTTAAAGCAAGACAAGCTACTTCATCCAATTAAGATTAACCTAGCAATACTTTACAACAATAAAGGAGAGCATAAAAAAGCTGAGATATTGCTCAAGGATTACTTAAAACATGTTCCTAATGATGGAGCTACAATGTTCACCTATGCCTTATTTTTGTCTGAACGTAAGCGTTACGACGAATCGATGACTTATTTATTAAAAGCATCAAAATTGTCGACAGATAATCCTCGGATTTTATACAATATTGCAATGATGTATGATTTTAGGAATAATTCGAAAGATGCAGTCAAGTATTTAAAAACTGCAATCAACATTAATCCTGAGGATCAGAATTACTATGTGGCTTTGCTAAACCTTCATGTAAAATACAAGCAAACGAAGAAATCGAAAACTGTTGCCAAGCAAATACTTAAAAAATTCCCAAACATTAGCGAAAGAGCAAATATTGAAGCTCTTTTAAAACAATAGAAAATCTGTTTAAGTAAGATAAAGATGAGTAATTCAGCTAAAAATAATGCAGAAATAGTTCGTTGTTCGTGGGCAGGTAATGATCCTTTGTACTGCGACTATCACGATATGGAATGGGGAGTTCCCTTGCACGATGATCAGATGTTATTCGAGTTTCTGATATTGGAAGGAGCACAAGCTGGTTTGAGTTGGATTACTATTTTGCGAAAGCGTGAAAACTACCGCAAAGCTTTCGATAATTTCGATCCGAAAGTTATAGTGAATTATACGCAGGAGAAAGTAGATGAACTAATCCTTAACGAAGGTATTATTCGAAACAAACTGAAGATTACTTCTGGCATAAAAAATGCGAAGGCATTTCTTATGGTTCAAAAAGAATTTGGTTCGTTCGATAAATACATTTGGAGCTTTACGGATGGAAAAACAATCCAAAATTCATGGAAAAATCTATCTGAAGTACCTGGCTCTACTCCAGAATCTGAAGCCATGAGCAAAGATTTAAAAAAGAGAGGATTCAAATTTGTAGGCCCAACCATTTGCTACGCTTTTATGCAAGCAACTGGGATGGTTAACGATCATACTACCGATTGTTTTAAATATAAAGAGCTTTGAATAATTCACTCCTAATTTGAGTCAGGAGTGAATTATTAATATTGTTATTTTAAAGAAAAAGTAATAGGAACAGTGTACATCATATTAACAGCCACACCTTTTAATTTCCCTGGCTTCCATTTTTGCATCGTTTTAATTACCCGAATAGCTTCTCCATCCAAAGAAGGATCAACACCTCGAACGATCCTTACTTGATCAACATCCCCTTCTTTACTCACTATAAAATTAACGAATACTCGTCCAGCAATTCCATTCTTTTGAGCTTCAACTGGGTACTTTACATTGTCAGCAATATATTTTTGAAAAGCTTTTGTTCCTCCAGAAAACTCAGGCATTTTATCAACGATTGTATGAATTTTTTCTCCTTTGTAATATTTCACCGAATCTTTCGATTTTTTAGTTAAACCAAAATTAATAGGCATCGTGTAAGAAACATTTACAATTTCGCCTTTATGTTTTCCTGGCTTCCAATTGGGCATTAATTTAATTACCCGAATAGCTTCTGCATCCAAAAAAGGATCAACTCCTCGCACTATACGAGGATGAACTACTTTGCCAATTTTATTTACAACAAATGCAACAAATACTGTTCCTTCAATATTATTCTCTATTGCTGTTACAGGATATTTGAGACGTCTAGAAACCCACTTCTGTAACTCGCTTATTCCTCCCGGAAACTGTGGCATTTCATCTACAATATTATAAATGGAATCCTTCTCGATACTATTGCTGGCTACCAATTCAATAGGATCCACCTCTTTAGTGGTTTCCTTTTCTACTGCCTGAACAACAACAGGCTTCATATTAAAAATTACAACTATTGCAATTACTGGAATTGTTACCAAGAATTTATAGCGCCTATTTTTTGGACTTTTTTCTTTTGACATCATAATCATTCGTTTTTTAGTAATGGAATGGTTAAAGTTATTGGCTAAGCCTAATACCTCTGTTCCCATTAATTGATTAATTAAAGTTGCCTGATATTGCCCAATATTAAAGTCACGCGCTATAACTCCATCATCGGCCAATAATTCATGCGTTTGTTTTATTGCAATCTGATAAAGCCATACAAAAGGGTTAAACCAAAATAAAATGGTTAACAATTCAACCAAAAGCAGATCGATCCAATGCTTTTGTTTTGCATGAACTTTTTCGTGTATTACTATATTTGTTCGAGATTCATCCGTAAACTCCTCTCTGTTCATTACGATATATCCAAAAAATGTAAAAGCAGGAATTGCTTTATCCAGTATCACAACTTTACAATCATCAACAACTGTATATTCTTTCCCTAAAACCATTTTACAAATCTGACCAACTTTAATCAAACTACGAATGAACAAAACTGTTGCTACAAGAAAATATCCGGCTAATAGCATATCAGCAATCGAAAAATACTCTTGCTTTATTGCCACTGTTTCTATTGTTTCTGAGAACATTGCAATCGGATTAGCTTGAATTGCTACTAGTACAGAAGTTTGCACCATTTCGACAAGCACTGTATAAGGTACTTTCACAAATGGTAACAATAGCGAAAGAAGTATGCTAACGATTAGATAAATTCTTATTTCTACAAAAAATCTCTCATTTCGGAGAATAAGAAAATAGATTGCGTAGAACAAGGCTAAAATCACCGATGCTTGCAGTAAGTAATCGAATAAAGCTGTCATATCTATTTCTCCTTTTCTATTTGTTTTTTGGCTATTTCAATCATTTCTTCCAATTCTTGAATACTTAATTTGTTATCTTTTGCAAAAAAAGATGCCATTCTCGAAAAGGAACCGTTAAAATAATTGGTCACCAATGCTCCTGCTTTAAAACCTGAATAATCTTCTTTTGGTATTTTAACAGAAAACACATGAGATTTTCCCTGTGCGATTTTATTTACAAATCCTTTTTTCTCCAAAGCGTTCATTACCGTTGCAACTGTAGTATAAGCAGGCTTTGGATCCGGAAAACAAGCAATTGCATCTCTTACATTTGTATTTTCTAAATCCCACACAATTTGCATCACTTGCTCTTCTGCTTTGGTTAACTCTTTCATATCAATGTTTACTTTTTGATTAATCTACTACAAACTTAGTACTAAATCCTTAGTAGACAAATTTTATTACTAAAAACTTAGTAGCTAAGTGAAATTAATTAAAAATGAAACTTGATAATTTGCCTTTATGCTTGATTAAGGCTAGCTATTTTGCTAACTATGCAAAAAATAAGCAATGGAAAAATTTCAATTAGATCCTGCCGAGTATCCTCTGGGCAAAAGAATTATTAAAGAACTATCCTTATTGGGTCTTCTTCTTCTTATCCTTTTATTTTTTGGAGAATTAAAAGTGGTCTACTTGACTTCCATATTTCTCATGTACATCCTCCTACTTCTCTTAAAAAGAAACCGAATTATCTACGAAATTAAATTCGATGATGATGCAAAAGAAATTCATCTGTGCTATTTCTACCTAATCGCATTCAAGGGATTGGAAAAAATACCTTATTCTAAAATTGGCTTTAATATGGGCTTTAAAAGATTTGGTTTTGGTAGTGCTATTGAAACGCTTGAAATCTTTAAAGGAAAGATATTAGCTGGTGAAATCCGTAAAGAAGGAAAATGGAAATGGTCAGAAGAAAACATAAAACAACTTCACGAAAAGCTTAAGCAATCGAAAAATTAAAATAACTTAACTATTTTGTAGTTAATTCAGGTATGATTCTTGTTTCTTGCCAAGCCTGATCAAGTTGCATTTTTTATCTTTAAAAAAGAATTTGCCTTTTGAATTTAAACTTTTGACACATCAGTAAGATAGTTACATATTGTCTGATTTTGATATTTTTGATTGGAAACCTTTCTCTGGCATATGGACAAAGGACTTCTCGAAAGGATACTCTTGTCACAAAAAACACAAAACAAAACTTAGCCGATAGCACCTATGTTATTTCCCGAGACACGCTCGTTTTTCTTTTAGATACGGTAAATGAAAAACATCGTACAAATGATTCTGGAAATGGTAATAAATTTTATCATGCGCTTAAACGCAATGCGGATAAACGTAAATTTACAAAAGAGTTGTATCGTTTATTTTTCGTGGCGCCTGATAAGTTAAAACCTACCGATACCTTAAAAACAGAACGAAGTGAAACTGCCTTTGTACAATACCAAGGAAAAAAAATAAGAAAAATAAGTGTCCGAGTATTAGAACCATTTGGCTCTACCCTCTATGACACAACCAAAGTAGCAACATCGTGGATCGAAACTACTGGTAATAAATTACATCATACCAGTAGAAGAAAACATCTAAAAAAACTACTCCGCTTAAAGGAAGGTGACGATCTTGACCCATACAACATTGCTGATAATGAACGTTTAATTCGACAACTCTCCTATATTAAAGATGCTTACTTTAGAGTTATTCCGGTTTTAGGATCTCAAACATTAGTTGACCTACAGTTGTGGGTAAAAGATCAATTTTCTTGGGGTGCGAACCTAGATGTTGGTTCATTAACTTCTACAGAGGTCGAAATATACAGTCGAAATCTTTATGGTTTAGGACATGAATTTAGCAATGCCGTAGAATTCGATGCGGATAAAAATCAGCAATATGGATACACTGGGAAATATAAAATCAAAAATATTCGAAAGAGTTATATCGACGCCTTGTTCACCTATCAAAACACTTACGAAAAAGCTGTTGTTCAGATTGATTTAGATCGACGTTTTGAAACATACAATACCAAATATGCAGGTGGTTTTACCATTGCCGAAACTATGAGATCGGAAGAAATTCAAAACGACGATCCAATTTTAAATGAAATACCACTCGATTTTAATTATGGTAATATCTGGTTTGGACGTTCCTATAAAGTAAAATCCAGAAGACAATTTGCTCGCAGAAAATTTTATATAGCTGGAAGAATTTCGAGCAGAAGATTTTTTGAAAGACCCGAAGTTGGACCAACTTTAAATCAATTTTTTCACAATAATATTCATTACTTAGCCAGTATTAGCTTAAGTCAAATTCAATATTACAAGAGTAATTTAATTTATAACTATGGACGTACTGAAGATATTCCATATGGTTTTTTAAGTCAAATCACATTTGGCTATGAAGACCGAGAATATTCACATCGTAACTACCTCGGAATTGATTTTCAAAAAGCATTATACATTAAAAATAGTAGAAGTTATTTGTTTAATCGAATTGCCTTAGGTGGGTATTTTAACTCAAAACGTTTTGAACAAGGAGTACTTACCACACAAACTAAGTTTTTTAGCAGAATACATAAGATCGGACCTCTTCGTTTCCGTCACTTTGGTGACATGCAATACACTTTAGGTATTAGACGTTTTCCAGAAGAATTCGTAAGCTTAATTACAGAAAAAGGCATTAGAGGATTTAAAAAAGAATCGGTTAGTGGAACTCAAAAATTAGTGGGTAGTTTTGAGAGTGTTGCTTTTACGCCATATACTTTAGGAGGATTTCGATTTGCATTCTACACTTTTGCCGATCTTGGTTTTATTGGAGCTAATAATAAGAACATCTTTAAAGAAGATTTTTATTATGGTGTTGGCTTTGGTATTCGCTTGCACAATGAAAACCTAGTATTTAAAACAATACAGCTTCGACTGGCGTTTTATCCAAGAACTCCTAAGGAAATTGATCATTTTGAGTACCGAATTTCGGGAGAAGAAAGACCTAAGTTCAACAATTTTAATGTAACCCAGCCCGAAACGGTTAAATTTGAATAACTCCTTACAAGTTAAATTTTACTGTCTTTCCAATTGGCAAATCGTAAATAAAGCCATGATCCTAATGCTAAAAAGCCGGCATAAAAATATTCTGAAATCCAAACTCCTGATATTGACAGCTTGAATATTTCAATTAAGGTATAAACACCTCCCAGATAACAAGCTAAAACAAGAATTTCAATTAGCATTGCATGAAAAGTATTTCCCGTTCCTGAAACGCCTTGAAACAAGGTTATTCCAACAGGAAAAAGAAGTGCTGCTCCAAATATCACATACAAAACGGGTTTAGTTTCAGCAATTAAATTAATTTCGTCCGTGTATATAGAAATTACCAATTCTGGACTTATAAGACTAACGCCAACTAACGCCAAAACACATAAAAAAGAAAGTTTTACCGTCTTAAATATTACAGGCAATACTTCTTTATAATTTCCCTCTCCAATCACTTGGCTAACCAAAGTATTTGCAGCAGAAGCAAAAGCCCATACCGGAACCATTATTAAAACATAAATACTTCGAATAATATTCGAAATTGCTAATTCTCTCTCTCCCATTTTCTCCACCAAAAGAAAGAAAACAAACCAACACGACAAGGCTAAGAAGTTTTGAATCATCATTGGAAATGACACTTTCAATAATCGTTTGTATAGCTCTTGATCTATCTTTGGAAAATGAAATAGATTGTATTTTTTAACAGGAGTTTTTCGTAAGGTATAAACAATAAAGAATACCAAAACACAAGCTTCTGCAATCACCGAAGCCAAAGCCGCTCCTTTAATACCCATTTCAGGAAATCCTAACTCTCCAAATATCAATACATAATCGAAAAAGATATTAATAATCGCCATAAAAGCTGTACTCCAACTTATTATTTTCGTTTTAGCAATGCCAATATAAAAAGCTCTAAACAGCAGGTTAATACAAGCAAATAAAATCCCCCAAGCACGCACAGAAATGTAATCATTACTAGCTTGAAAAATAGCATCCGATTGTACAATCTCTTTTAAAATAAAAGGAGATTGAATTTCCATAAATCCGAAAAGTAAAAACGCCAAAGTTACCAGAAAATATAAAGCATGATCGAAGGTTTTCCCTACTAACTTGTAATTCCCTTCGCCGTAACGACGTGCCATTACAATTTGCGCGCCTAAACCAAATCCCCATCCCAGCATAACTACTGCAAAATAAAAAATGGTTGCAATTGCCGCTGCTCCTAATGCTGTTTCACTCAAGTGACCTAAAAATGCTGTATCCGTTAAAGCAATAATATTTTGAGCAACACTACCCAGTATAATTGGGTAGGCAACTTTCCAGATATTTGAATAAGAGGTTTGTATTTTCACAGTACTACTTCAATAAGATAAAAAAGCCGGTTTCAAATACGAAACCGGCGAAAATTAATTCTTTTATTTTAAATAATCATCAAAATAATTACTGACTTTTTGCTTTAAGTGAATACGATCACGACCTCTTACATTGTGCTCGGCTCTCGGATAGGGGAAATAATCAACTTGAACATTATTCTTTATACACTCCCGAATAAAATTCAAACTGTGCTGCCACACCACTGTTGGATCAACAGATCCTTGGCAAATCAAAAGTTTTCCTTTCAAATCCTTAGCCTTAGCAATTAAAGATGTTTTAGCATATCCTTTAGGATTCTCTTCTGGTGTATCCATATATCTTTCACCATACATTACCTCATACCATTTCCAGTCAATTACCGGACCACCAGCAACACCAACCTTAAATACATCTGGGTAATTCGTAAGAAGCGAAATAGTCATGAAGCCGCCATAACTCCATCCATGAACTCCAATGCGATCAGCATCCACGTAAGGCAATGATTTTAGAAATTCAATACCTTTCATCTGATCTGCCATTTCGGGCTGACCACACTGACGGTGTATTATAGCTTCAAATTCTTTTCCTCTATTAGTTGAACCTCTATTGTCAAGAACATAGATTAAATATCCATTTTGCGCCATATACTGTTCCCACAACGACGCTCCACCTAAAAATCGGTTATTCACCATTTGAGCATGCGGGCCTCCGTATACATAAACTACTGTTGGATATTTTTTATTTGGATCAAAATCTGCTGGTTTCACCATACGATAATGCAAATCAGTCTTTTCATCAGCCGATTTGATTGTTCCCAATACAATTTCACCTAAATTATATTCCTTCAACTTATTTTCAGCATTTACCAATTCTTCAATCACTTTTCCTTTGGTATCTGCAATCGTAACTATCCTAGGAACATTTAAACTACTGTAATTGTCAATAATGTATTTACCATCAGTACTAAATTTAACGGTATGATGTCCTTCTGCTGGAGTTAAACGAACTCTTTTTCCTGTCTTCAAATTCAACTTGAAAGCATGTCGCTCAATTGGGCTAACTTCCGTTGATATATAAAATAAGTATTTTTCTTCTTTATCAAAACCAAGAATATTTGTTATCTCCCAATTTCCAGAAGTCAATTGTTTGATTAATTTACCATCAACATTATACAAATAGGCATGATTAAATCCATGACGATTATTGGTCTGATAAATAAATTGACTTGGTTTCTTCTTCAAGAAAACTAATTTATGTGATGGTTCTACCCAACGATCATCTTTTTCTTCAAATAATGTTTTTACAAATTCACCTGTAGTAGCATTATATTTATTTAATTTGGCATGATCTGTAGCTCGATTCAACACTTGAATGTAAATGAATTCTCCTTCTGCTCCCCAAGAAATATTGGTTAAGTATTGGTCAGAACCAAAATCATCGGCCTTCACCCAAACAGTTGATTTATTTGCCAAATTGTAAATTCCAAGACTCACAACTTCGCTATCCATACCACACATTGGATATTTAATCTCCTGTAAATCTCCAACTCGTGTACTAATATCAACCAATGGAAAAGAAGTTACTTTACTTTCATCTTTTCTATAAAAGGCTAATTGTTGTCCTTTAGGAGACCAAAAAATACCACCATCAATACCATACTCACTACGACTAACAGCTTGTCCGTTAACAATGTTTGCATCAGAATTTGTTGTAACAGCTACTTCTCCATTCTCATTATTTAAGATAAATAAGTTATTATCAATCGTATAAGCTATTGTTGAATTTTCCGAACAAAATTCTTTATTGTCACCTTCTGAATTTATTTCCAAATTCAAATTCACCTTTTTACTAGCAATATCAACTTGAATCAATCGGCTTCTTACTTTAAATTGAATTACGTCCGTACTTTTCCAAGAATAACGAGGCAATCTTTTAAGTTCATCGCACTTTATTGTTTTTAGAACCTCATTAAGGCCAGATAATGTAAATATAATTTTTGCTTCTCCTCCTGGCTTAGCAGCCAAAATAGCATTTCCTTCAGCATAAGAAATAAGGTTACTTTCACCTTTCCAGGCAAGCTGAGAAACATTTTCTGGGTAAAATTTCCCCCATTGTCCTAGAATAGCGTCTTCCATACTCAATTTTTTTGTTCGAGTATTGGCGTCAGCAAAAAAGACACAAATGATTAATAAATAGGTTAAAAGGAATACTCTTTTCATAGTGTTATTCATTGTTGTTAAATTTCTTTTAAAAAAATCCGCCTCCAAATGTATCCTTTTTACCATTAATACAGTAATAATGATTGAATAAATTGGCCAAATCAACCACCAATCTATTTTGGATTCAATCCAAATTTTAAACGATAAACAATTTCATAAGTAATTATTTCGAATAGTCTACAACTAGGTTTTAACTAACCATTGAGATTTAGCATATTCTTTCTAAATTGCTTACTAAATTTTAAGTTATTCAAGATGCCGAAGAAAAAAATATCAAACAGCATTAAATTTCTTTTATTGATTTCAGTTGCTGCTATCATTACATTTTTAATCTTAAGTCAAGAGGAAAAGACAGAACTAAATCAAACTGGAGAAGCAACAGAAGCTTCCATTATGGAAGATGTTGAGGGATCTGGGAATATTTTCAAATACAATAATATTCTATTTAGCCTTCCATCACCATATCAAATTTCATTGCTCTTAGAGCAATCTGGAATTCCTTACAATAAAGATATATTGCACACAACAAGAAAGGCTAGCGATTACGTTGACAATTTTAGCAAAGCAGTAAATTTTGGTATTTACGGTGCTGATTTAGGTTATATCAACATCTATCGTCAAACTCAAGATGCAGCAAGTTACTTTGCAGTGTTAAAAATAATATCTCAAGACATTGGCTTATATAACGCGATGGATAAGCCTACAATTCAGCGCATTGAAGCCAATATAGAAAATAGAGATTCTCTATTACTAATTGTAAGCAATACTTATCGTAAAATTGATAATTATTTAAAATCTAATGATCGAGAAAATACGGGCGCATTAATTTTAGCTGGTGGATGGGTTGAGTCTATTTACATTCTCACTCAACAAATTCAAGCTAATCCAAACCAAGAATTAATGACTCGAATTTCGGAACAAAAAAGACCTTTAGAAAATCTTATTAAATTATTGGTACCATACTCAAATGAGTCTAAGGATTTTTACTTTTTAGTAGATCGCTTAATAGACCTAGCGTATACTTTTGATGAGATAGAGAACAAATATACTTACATACCTCCGGTAACAAATTCGAAGAAAAAATTAACGGTTGTAAAAAGTAATTCAGAATTGGTGATGAATAAGAAACAGCTTGATGCAATAACTGAAAAGGTCAGTATTATTCGTCAACACATCATCAAATAATCACAAAAAACACGAAATATGAAGCGTTACTATATTATTTTCTTATTCTTATTTATTTCTAGCTTAAGCTTTACTGTTAATGCTCAATCGGATGTAACCCTAAAAAATTGCACCAAATATCTTGAACCCAATTTCATTTCAGATGGACAGCAATACAAAGCTTTGCTTTCTGGTGCTGAGGTAGCCGAATTTCATACTACATTTTATGCCAACAATTATTATCGTATTGTTGGAGCTACTGGAAAAAAGGAGAAAAATGTAATTTTCTCAATTTACGATGAAGAAAACCACTTGTTATTTTCTAACAAGGATCATCAAAACTCACCATATTGGGATTTTCAATTTGATCATTCGATTAACTGTACAATTGAAGCCAAATTAAATCAAAAAGAAGTAAGCTCTGGCTTTATTCTACTTTTAATAGGCTTCAGACAATAAACACGATAAAGAACACTACATACTACTAAGTCTCACATTTTATGAGTGAAAGAATTCTTAAAGCTTTAATGCAACTTTTTGCAATCATTGCGCACCCAAAAAGTTCGGCAATTGAGAGACGAAGAATGGTATCCAAATACCTTAAACAACAGCTTGATCATGAAACTGCAGAAGAATACATTCGTTTATATGATAAGCATTATGAAGAAAATCAAAAACGAGCTACTCGAAAGACTAAAATAAAAAAATACACTTCTGCCAGTTCTGTAAGGGTTTTACGAATTTGTACTGAAATTAACGAAGAGTTGATAATTCGTCAAAAGGTTATTGTATTAATCCAACTCCTCGAATTTCTTAAATCAGAAGAAGAAATAAGTCAACAAGAATTTGCTTTCGTAGAAACTGTCGCAGACACATTCAACTTACCAACGGGAGGTTACGAACGATTAAAAGATTTTGTCCTCAATGATTTTGCTGAAATTATCAGATCAGAACGGCTTTTAACCGTTAGCAATAAACAAGATAATTTTGAATTAGGTGAGCATTATTATTCTGAAGGATTAATTGGTGAAATTAAAATTCTACGTCTTAAAAGAGTAGACATGTTTGTAATGCGATTCAAGGGAATTGAAGAGCTTTTCATGAACGGACAACCCCTTAATCCAGAAAGAGTACATCTTCTTACGCAAGGGTCATCTATTCGTAATCCTAAGATTGCTCCTATCTATTTTAGCGATATTGCAACGACCTTCCATAGGGATGAAAAGCAAAAAAGAGTCGTTTTTGAAACCAAAAATATTGAATATCGATTTAAAGAGGACAATATTGGAGTTCATGATCTTTCTTTTAAGGAAGAATCTGGAAAAATGGTTGGAATTATTGGATCAAGTGGTGCTGGTAAAACTACTCTTCTTAATGTTTTAAATGGTTCTGCAGATCCAAGTGAAGGAGCTGTAGAAATTAACGGATATAATATTGTTACCGAAAAATCTAAACTTGATGGTGTTGTTGGTCATGTATCACAGGATGACTTATTAATTGAATCACTTACTGTTTTTGAAAACCTTTATTTCAATGCCAAACTTTGTTTCGACAAGTATAGTAGTTTTCAATTAATTAGAATTGTTTTAAACCTTCTAAAAGATTTAGGTTTATATGATGCCCGAAACCTTAAGGTTGGAAATCCCTTAGATAAAAAAATTAGTGGTGGTCAAAGAAAACGCTTAAATATAGCTTTAGAATTGATTCGCGAACCGTCAGTTCTTTTCTTAGATGAACCAACTTCGGGTTTATCTTCCAGAGATTCTGCTAAAATCATGGATCTACTCAAAAACCTTGCTCTTAAAGGAAAACTTATTTTTGTAGTTATTCATCAACCATCATCGGATATATTTAAAATGTTCGATAGATTGTTGATACTTGATACGGGTGGTTATCTCATTTTTAATGGCAACCCTCTCGATGCTATCACCTATTTTAAATCGCAAACAATGCGCGCTAATCGTACCGAGAGCGAATGTTCTTCTTGTGGTACAGTAGATGCAGATCAAATTTTTAACATCGTAGAATCAGAAGTTCTCGATGAATACGGTAATCCAACTCAAGTAAGAAAAGTATCTCCTACTGAATGGTACAAGAAACACCAAGAATATACTTGCGTTGGCAAAATAATTGAGGATACCGACGAACTTCCTCCAGTTACTTTTAAGATTCCAAATATCTTTACGCAATTTCGAGTATTTGTAAAAAGAGATGTTATTTCTAAACTGGCTAACCGTCAGTATCTATTTATCAATTTGTTTGAAACACCCTTGTTAGCCTTCCTTTTAAGCTACATTATTAAATTCTATAATATTGATGCTGGAAACAATATGGGTTACACGTTTAGTAACAATAGTAACTTACCTGTCTACTTATTCATGTCGGTTATTGTTGCCCTTTTTATTGGTTTAACTCTTAGTGCTGAGGAGATCATTCAAGATCGAAAGATTCTTAAAAGAGAGCGGTTCCTGAACCTTAGTAAATCAAGTTATTTATTTTCTAAAATTGTAATTCTATTTTCCATCTCTGCATTTCAGGCCTTTCTTTTTACTTTAATTGGGAATAGTATTCTTGAAATTAAAGGAATGTTTTTTGAATATTGGCTAGCTCTTTTTAGTGCATGGTGTTTTGCGAATATGCTAGGAT
>JADGFH010000776.1 GCA_016743925.1 Labilibaculum sp. | reverse complement strand
ACCAATATTTGCATTTCATTCCTTGCATAATTTTTCTTTTTTCTTCCTACAAATCTAATTAATATTTTCTCTAATTACCAAATCGCAATTCAAAAAACAAGGTAAATAGCCTCTGCCAAACAAGCCTAAAGCCCTCTATTTGTAAGCATTCTAAACTCTTTTATTTTTTTTGAATTATTTTAATATCGCATTTAATTTTATTTAAAAACACAAGTACACACTCAAAACAAGGGGTGATTCGTAAAAAGATCTATTTTATTTCATTCCACCCCTATTTTTATCCACCCACCAAAAACTAAATATTTTCAAATAAAATAAACATATCTCTAAACCATTAATGTTTTCAACACTTACAGCACCATTCCACTACTTTACACAAACGTTATCATTTCGTTAAGAATAAAAAAGAGATTTGTATGCTAAGAAATAATTCATACATTTGAATCAGATAACAATGAAACAATTGATATTAACGATGAAAACATTCAGCACTTACTTTTATTATTTTTGGTACTTCTATTATCCACAACGGTAAGAGCAAGAATTGATATGTATAAATCGAACAGATACATTTAAAGGTCTTGCCCAACAGGTAAGACCTTTTTTTATATAACATGACAAGATGAACAATACAGGATTAGCATTTCGATATTATTATTTTTATTTCTGGTACAACAACGACCGGGCGGGATGCCTTATACCTAATTTTAAATAAAAAGTATAAAAAATATCCTGCTCCTAACGAGCGGGATTTTTTTTTAGATATAACCAAGAATTTAACCACAAGAATAATGATTAAACCAGCAAACAGAACCCAAGGAGTTAAGGAGTACTACTTCTCAGTTAAACTGAAGGAGATAGCACGTTTAAACGAGGGGGAAGTAAAAGTTCTAAACCTAGGAATAGGTGATCCGGATATGTCTCCTTCGGAAGACACATGGAATATGCTTAAAGAAGCTTGTACTCATCCAAAGAGTCATGGATACCAATCATACCAAGGAATTCCTGCATTGCGAGAGGGATTCTCGAAATGGTACAAGGCTTTCTTCGATGTAGATTTAAATCCGGCCAACGAGATTTTACCCTTAATGGGATCTAAAGAAGGAATCATGATTACTTCATTGGCTTATTTGAATGAAGGTGATGAGGTTTTAATTCCAAATCCATCCTATCCTACTTACACATCTGTAACGAATTTGCTTGGTGGAAAAATCGTTTCTTATCCATTGGTTGAAGAAAACAATTACCATCCTGATTTCGATGCGCTTGAAAAAAGAGATTTAAGCAAGGTGAAAATCATGTGGATCAACTATCCACAAATGCCAACTGGGGCAAGAGCAAGTAGAGAATTGCTGGAAAAAGTGGTTGCTTTTGGTAGAAAACATCAAATCTTGATTGTAAATGACAATCCGTATAGCTTTATCCTAAACGATACTCCAATAAGTATCATGAGTATTGAAGGAGCAAAAGATTGTTGTATTGAGTTGAATTCTTTAAGTAAATCGCACAATATGCCAGGTTGGAGAGTTGGAATGATTTGCGGAAAACCAGAATTATTAGAACCTGTATTGAAAGTAAAAACAAATATGGATTCTGGAATGTTTTACCCAGTTCAACAAGCTGCAATAAAAGCGCTATCGCATGATAAAAGTTGGTACGACTCCATTAACGAGGTATACAAAATCAGAAGAGAATTGGTTTTTAAACTGATGAATTTGATCGAATGTACGCCAAGAGAAGATCAAGGTGGAATGTTTGTATGGGCTGCAATTCCAAGCAAATATAAAGATTGCTACGAACTGAGCGACAAAATTCTAAACGAATCGAAAGTGTTTATTACACCAGGAGGAATATTTGGAGATCAAGGAGATAAATACATCCGAATTTCATTGTGTAGCAGCGAGTCGATAATTGAGGAAGCAATAGATAGAATAAAAGGAAACTAGAACAGAAAAATTCGAAACAATGATACTATCAGTAATAGGATTGGGTTTAATTGGAGGATCGATAGCGCTTGATTTGAAGCAAAGAGGATTCGTAAGCAAAGTAATTGGTGTTGATAACAATACACTAAATGCACATGCAGCTAAAAAATTAGGTCTTGTTGATGAGGTTCAGGATTTAAATACTGCAATCTGTTCTTCGGATCTGGTAGTTTTAGCAATTCCTGTTGATGCTTGTTTAAACTTATTACCACAAGTTATGGATCTTGTTGATCAGCAAACTGTAACCGATTTAGGATCGACTAAAGAACAACTGATTGATTCTTTAATTAATCATCCTAAGAGAAAACAATTTGTACCTGCTCACCCAATGGCTGGAACGGAATTTTCTGGTCCACAAGCAGCACATTCTGGATTATTTGACGGAAAATGTTCTATAATTTGTAATCCTGAAGATTCAGATAAAAAAGCCGTAAAACTAGTAACCGAAATGTTTCACGCACTTAAAATGAGATGTGTTTATATGGATGCAGAAGTTCACGACAGACAAACGGCTTACGTATCACACCTATCTCACATTAGTGCTTTTGCTCTATCTTTAACGGTATTGCACAAAGAGAAAAAAGACAAGCATATTTTTGAATTAGCAAGTGGTGGATTTGATTCCACAGTACGTTTGGCAAAGAGTTCGGCTGAGATGTGGACCCCAATTTTTAAACAAAACAAAAAGCATGTTGGAAAAGTACTTCAAAAATACATCGATACGCTTCAACAATTTAAAGACCTTATTGAAGAAGATGATTTGGATGGAATGAATGATTTAATTTTTGAAGCCAATGATATTCGAAGAGTTCTTGATCAGAAAGAAAGAAATGAACAAGAAACCATCGAAAATTCTGATAAAATTAGAAACAGAGCATAAAATTTCAAGTAGAAAGGGACAAGTGAAAAAGGATAAAGAAAAAAAGAATTCACTTGTAACAAGAATACGACGAAATACAATACAAAATATCATCTAAGAAATAACCATATTTTTAATCACTCAGAAAAGAGTAAAAAAAACAGTATACAATGAAGAATTTGGAAATTAAGGATTTAAGCAGCTGGCCAATTGAGCTTAGCACGCGCCCTCTAGTTATAGGTGGACCATGTAGTGCAGAAAC
>JADGFH010000775.1 GCA_016743925.1 Labilibaculum sp. | reverse complement strand
CACACAGCAATGTTAGACACCCTAAATTATCGTGAATTAACTTCGAAAGCATTGCTTTCACACACTGTTGGTGGGATTATGGCAGGTACATTTGCCCACTACTTTTATTTACTTGTAAGTATGTTTCTATAAATATATTTCACACCTATATTTTAAATGCCATCTCGTTGAGATGGCATTTTTTTGTTTTATTAATACATATTCAATAAGATTAATTCAATATTAACTTCTCCATTAACCTAGGAATTCTACATTTACCTTATTACTAAATCAAACATATTAAGATGAATTCTAATAAGACACTAGGCTTATCCTTATTACTTATCCTATTTTTGTTGAGCTGCGACAAAAAATCCAGCAATGATATCAAGAAGGCAAACCAAGCTCCAGAAAACAAATACTCAGCTATTTTTGGAGGAGGCCCTTTTTATTCCGGAGGCGATGAAGTTATAGCTGATTTAAAAAATTCTGGTTTCAACACGGTAATTCTTTGGACTATTCATATTGGAGAGGATGGCAGTATGAATTTTAATGATCAATCCATTATTGATAAGAATGGCGATTACATTGGAGATCCTGAATGGAAAAATAGACTAACTCGTCTTCAAGAAGAACCAAGCTCAGTAGAAAGAATCGAGATCGGTGTTGGCGCCTGGGGTGCTAAATCGTGGGAAAATATAAAAAACTTAATTGCTAGCGAAGGAACTGGCTCTGACACGAAACTATACAAAGCCTTTCAGTTGTTGCAAGAAATAACGGGAGCTACTGCTGTAAACTACGATGATGAAGTAACTTTTGACGTAGAATCAACAGTGAAATTCAGCTTAATGTTAGATAATTTAGGGTACAAAATTGGACTTTGCCCATTCAACGAAATAACCTATTGGAAGTCGGTTTACGAGCAAGTGGAAACCAAAAAACCAGGTGCTATTGATCGCGTTTACCTACAATGTTATGCAGGTGGAAGTCAAAACCGACCTTCTCAATGGAATCAATATTTTGGCGATATAAAGGTATCCTACGGTTTGTGGTGTAAAAATGGTGCAAATTGTAAACAAGGAGATAATCCTGATGAGATACTAAAGAAAATATCTTCACAAAAAGAAAACATTTCTGGTGGTTTTATGTGGTTGTACGATGACATTCAAAAATGCCAAGCATATGGTTCTACCAGCTCTTACGCTAAGGCGATTAACGAAGGATTGCAATAAACAGTTATCATCTGTACAAGCATAATTTGCAACAAGTTTTCGATCAAAACATAAAAAGAAATACAATATCAATATTGCGAAAGTTTGCCGCTTACAGCACGAAGCTTTCTCTAGCTTGCGGTAGCTTCCTGCACGCTGCACGAAGCTTTCGCAAGACTGCGGTGGCTTCCTGCCCATAGCGGGAAGCTTTCGCAGAAATTAATCCATTTTAACCACTGTTATTCCAGAGCCCCCCATCTGAATTTTCTCATCACGAAAGTGCTGTACCAAATCAACGGTTTCTAAATATTCTCGAATCATCTGACGAAGAATTCCTCCTCCAGTACCATGTAGAATTCGAAACTCGCCAACATCGAGCATGATAATTTCATCGATATGATCAATTACTACTTGAACAGCTTCTTCGCCACGCATTCCACGCACATCTAAATCGGCTTTAAAACTCAATTTTCGTTTGGATATTTTCTCCTGAATTAAGGATGAAGTTTTATTGTAAGTCTTTTCTTGTTTCTTAGCCTGAGATTTACTCACTTTGGTTAAACGGTTCTTTTTAACAGAAGTAAGAATGCTTCCAAAAGCAACCACAGCAGTTTTTGCATTAAGGTCTATAACTTCTCCTACCGATGATCGATCATCCAATTTTACCGAGTCCCCTTTTTCAATTACATCTGGATTGAATTGTTGTTTAGCCTTTACAGTTGTTTTTGAATTGGTAGCAACAGTTTCTTTTGCTCCTTTTTCAGTTTTCTTTCCGCCTCTTTGTTCTCTTCCCTTTAGCTTTTGTATTTTTCTATTGATGCGTTCTTCTTCTTTCAGCTCCTCCTTAGTTAGCTCAAGCTTAACCTCTTCAAACTCTTTACGGATTTTTCGAGTTTTATCCTTGTCGGCATTACTCTCTTTAATTTCACGAATGGTTCTCTCAATAGATTTATTTGCACTATTCAATAACTGAGCAGCTTCCTCTTTGGCTTTTTCTATAATTTCTTTCCGAAGCTTACTG
Organism: Labilibaculum sp.; assembly: GCA_016743925.1. Classification (GTDB taxonomy): domain Bacteria; phylum Bacteroidota; class Bacteroidia; order Bacteroidales; family Marinifilaceae; genus Labilibaculum. The sequence continues at coordinate 903 of JADGFH010000775.1, read as the reverse complement.
GCATCTTTCAATTCATTACCATATTGCTCCACCAATTCGTTCAGCTTTTTATCACTTTTTCGGATATTGTTACGCTTAGTTTCCCAATATCTTTTATCGCGAACAATATCACGCAAGTGTTTGTCAAAATTGATATGATCTTCACCTATTTTTTCTGTTGCATCTTTTAAAATCTCTTCGGGCAAACCAATTTTGCGAGCTATTTCGAATGCAAAAGAAGAACCGGGTTTCCCCACCGCTAATTGAAACAAAGGTTGCATTAAATGAGAATCATACAGCATAGCTCCATTTTCGATTCCGTCTGATTCAGACGCGAAATGCTTTAAGCCAGAATAGTGAGTTGTAATTACTCCTCGAACTTTTTTACGATTCAATTTATCTAAAATTGATTCGGCAATTGCACCACCTAAAGCAGGCTCGGTTCCCGAACCAAATTCATCAATTAAAATTAAAGTATTGGTGTTTGAATGACGCAAGAAATGCTTCATATTCATCAAATGCGAACTATAAGTACTTAAATCATTTTCAATAGATTGCTCATCACCAATATCAATAAATATATTGTCGAAAATACCAATTTTAGACTCTTCGCTCATCGATACCAACAAACCACATTGAAACATGTATTGCATCAACCCTAAGGTTTGTAAACAAACCGATTTACCACCAGCATTTGGTCCTGATATCAAAACCATTCTCTGCTCGTCGTTAATTTCGATATTAAGCGGAACCACTTTTCTACCTTCGTTCTGCAAAGTTAGGTATAATAATGGATGTGCTGCTTTTTCCCAAAGTGCTGTTGGTGTTTTCACCATTTTCGGAAGCAAAGCTTTTACATGGATCGCAAACATAGCCTTGGCATGAATAAAATCCATTTGCGCCAAAAATTCGAATGCTTTAAAT
>JADGFH010000041.1 GCA_016743925.1 Labilibaculum sp. | reverse complement strand
GATGGTTCAGGAGTGAAGAAAATTATTAAAATACAATAGGTTAAAATTTTAAAATAAAGAATGGATTTCCTACAAAAAACTAGACTAAAAGTTACGCCACCATTTTATAATATTTAATTGCAAAATCTACAGGACTGAGATAGCCTAAGTAGGAGTGTCTTCTTTTTCTATTATACCAAATTTCAATAAATTCAACGATAGCTATTTTCGCTTGAAAAAATGAATAAAATTGTTTGTGCATGACTAATTCTGATTTAATGATTTTAAAGAAGTTTTCGGCAACAGCATTATCCCAACAATTACCTTTTCTACTCATACTTTGAACAATACCATATGGCTTAATTAGATCTCGAAATTCTTTTGAAGAGTACTGTACTCCTCTGTCCGAATGAAAGATCATTTCTTTATCTATCTGCCTGTTGATGGCCGCCATCTTCCAGGCTTTTGTTACAGTATCAGTTGTTGTCATGTTTTCAGAAAGTGACCAGCCAATAATTTTACGATCATACAAATCCATGATAGTCGTTAAATAAAGCCAGCCCTGATCAGTTGGAATATATGTAATGTCAGAGACCCACGCTTTGGATGGAAGACTTTGTTTAAATTTTCTATCCAAATGATTCTCACTGATGCTATGGGTATGATTCGAATCGGTTGTACATACTCTATATTTTTTCCTGATAATACTTCTTAATCCTTCTGATTGCATAATACTAGCAACTCTTTGTTTCGAACAATGAATACCATTGGCTTTTAATTCCTGATAAATCTTAGGACTTCCATACCTTCCTTTTGCCTTGTTGAAAACTGCTCTAATTTCTGTTGCGAGATATTTCCTCTCAACAGAGCGCCGAGACTCTTTTCGATTCAACCAATGGTAATATCCACTTTTACCAACAGACATAACCTGACACATATTCTCGACAGTAAATAAGCGACAATGCTTCTTTATGAATTCATATTTATACTGTCGCTCTTGGAGAATATGCCGACTGCCTTTTTTAAGATATCACGTTCTATTTTTACTTGTTTAAGTTCTTGTTTTAATCGAGCAATCTCTTGTTCTGAATCTGTCATTACAGCATTTCCATTAACTTGAAAACTATTATCCTGATATTTATTGTGTTCTCTAACCCATCTACGGACCATACTCTTATCTAAATCCATTTCTGCTGCTACAGAAGATGCTGATTTTCCAGAAAGGCATAGATTAATAACCATTAATTTAAATTCTCTGTCGTAAACTGTTCTTTTTCTTTTATTCATCTGAGTAAAGATAAGGGCTTAACTTTAAGTCCAGTCAAATGTAGTAGTTCCAGAAAAGGCTGTCTAATTGACAGCCTTTTTATAATAATGAATACTTATACGAGGATTATCTTCCCCAATCTGATTCTTTAACCTTTTTCACAAGGTATTCGACATTCTCAACAGGAATAGATGGTAACAAACCATGTCCTAAATTAAAAATCCATTTGTGATCTTTACGACCATAATTCAAGAAATATTCAAACTCTTGATCAATTGCAGCCGGTGTCGCTTCCAAAATACGAGGATCGAAATTACCTTGAAGTATCATTTCTTCTCCAACAATACCACGTACTTCATGCAATGGCATTTGCCAATCAACACTAACACAATCGCACAAGTCATAATTCACCATATTAATACCTGTACCTAAGCCTTTTGGTAAATAAATAGTCTTCACTCCTTTTTCACGAACTGCGCCTAGAATCGCTTTAACCGATGGTAAGAATACTTCTTTGTATAATTCAACAGGAATTAAACCAGCATGAGTTTCAAATAGCTGAAAAGCTTTAATTCCATGTTCTACTTGCTTTAAAGCATAACGGATGCTCATCTCAGTAATTTTAGCAACTACCTTCTTCATCAATGCCTTATCACGATAAATAGCAGGTACAAAATCAGGAAAATTCTGATTTCTACTAAATCCCTGATACATATAGCAAAGTGTGGTTAACGGTCCACCACAAAATCCAATTAACGGAATATCTGCAGGTTTGGTTTCTAAAATACGATCGATTGCCTTGTAGATATGATCTAATTTTTCTGGTTTTTCAGTTAAGAAAGCCAAAGGTTCTGCAACATCTTTTAAAGCAGTAGAAAAACTTGGGCCTTTTCCTTCAAAACTCAGCTCCATTCCCAAGGCTTCAGGAATCACCAATATATCCGAAAACAAAATGGCAGCATCAACACCTAAATCATGAATTGGCAACAAAGTAACTTGCGCAGCCAATTCCGGATTTTCCATCATCTCCTTGAAACCATATTTCTCACGCAATTTCATATAGGATGGAAGAACCCTACCCGCTTGACGCATAAACCACATTGGTGGTCTCTCTCTCTTTATTCCGTTAATCGTATCTAAAAATATTGATTGACTCATATTGTTTCCTATTAGTAGTTAGTACATGAAAATGGCAATTCCTTATTTTCTACCATTCAAAATATCAGCTACTTCTTTAGCATGATAGGTAATAATAATATCGGCACCAGCTCTCTTAATTGAAGTCATGATTTCCATCATTACACGTGATCCATCAATCCAATCGTTAGCTTCAGCTGCTTTTACCATTGAAAATTCACCGCTCACATTGTAAGCTGCAACTGGTGTATTGAATTCATGCTTCACTCTGTAAATTACATCAAGATAACTCAAGGCAGGCTTTACCATAACGATATCTGCTCCTTCGGCAATATCCATTTCAACTTCACGAATGGCTTCATCGCTATTTCTAGGATCCATTTGGTAAGTAGAACGGTCACCAAACTGAGGTGCACTATCTGCAGCATCTCTAAATGGTCCGTAAAAACCAGAAGCATATTTAGCAGAATAAGCCATGATTGGCATTTTTTCGAAACAATTCTTATCCAATGCTTTTCTCATGTAGCCAATTCTACCATCCATCATATCACTTGGCGCTACCATATCAACACCAGCTTCGGCTAATGAAACAGCCTGAGCAGCTAAAGTCTCCAATGTTTGATCGTTATCTACATCTCCATCTACAATCGTACCACAATGGCCATGAGTAGTGTACTCACAATTGCAAATATCAGCAATAATATACATTTCAGGATAAGTCTCTTTAATGGCACGAGTTGCTTTCTGAACAATACCATGCTCATGTGTAGCAACGGTTCCATCTTCATCTTTCGATTCTGGAATTCCAAAAAGAAGAACCGAATTCACACCCGACTCTAATAATTCGCCACACTTTTTCACCAACATATCAACCGATAGTTGATCATTACCTGGCATACTTTTTATAGGATTTTGAACATTTTCCCCAGGACATACAAAAAGAGGCATAATTAAATCATCTGCAGATAGTGAAGTTTCTGCGACCATGTTTCGAACTACTTTGCTGTAACGCAATCTTCTCATTCTTGTATCCGGAAAAAGAGGTCTTAAACTCATAATGTTATGTTTTTGTATTTGTATATAATTTTGAACTCAAGCTTAAAAATAATAATCCTTAAGCATAATTACTAGCTTAAATTAAAGATAGAAGTTAATTCCTTTTTCTTTACAGATTTCCTTCATCTTACTGGCCAGTTCTCTCGACTTTGCAACAGATTCTTCAACAGACACTTCTATCCCTTCAGTAATGTATTGATTGGTCTTTAAATCACCAACAATTGCGATCATATTTAAGATATTATCTGTTACAACAGCATGAGCAGCTAATGGAAATTTACAACCTCCTTCAATCTCAGCCATAAAAGCACGTTCCGCTAGAATTGCACGCTCCGTATTTTTATGGTTTACTTTCTCAAGAATTGAAATTGTTTCAGTATCATCGCTTCTGCATTCAATTGCAATAGCTCCTTGCCCAATAGCCGGAATACACTGATCTACATCTAAAAATGCATTTTCATTAAATTCTTTTCCTAAACGATTTAATCCTGCTGCAGCTAAAATGATAGCATCGTATTCTCCATCCATTAATTTCTGAATGCGAGTATCGATATTGCCCCGTATCTCTTTAAATTCTATATCATCTCGAACATTCGCTAATTGGACTCTCCTGCGAGGACTTCCTGTTCCTAAGACAAAACCTGCAGGCATTTCATCCAAAGTCTTTCCATCTTTCGTTAAGAAGATATCACGTACATCTTCACGCTCTGGAAATGCAAGTAATCTTAATCCATCTGGATGACCACTGGGTACATCTTTCAAACTATGTACAGCAATATCCGCTTCGCATTCAAGTAAAGCATGTTCTAGCTCTTTTACAAATAGGCCAGTTGTTCCAAATGAAGTTAAAGAACGGTTTAAAACTCGATCACCCTGAGTGCTGAATTTTTTGACAACAAATTCTACTTCAGGATTGGCCTTTTTTAATAATTCCACTGTTTGCATTGTTTGTGTATAAGCTAGCAAACTTGGGCGAGTTGCAACAACAATCTTTTTTTTAGATGTCATAGTGGTTTTATTTTCAGAATTATTGATGATAACTATTTTGGGAAATAAAAAAGCCATATAAAACAAAGTTTATATAGCTTTTTATCGAAAGCTTACTAAGCTTTACGAATCCATATCTTTAAAAATCATATCTATTGTTTCCATTGGACTAGATTGTTTTTTGTGATGATCCTTTAAATGATTGATACATGCACGGGCAATCTTATTAACAATGTTACTGGTAATGTGTTCTACTTTTTTCAATTCGTCTTCCGACAGTTTATTTTTGTGATAATCCAACTCTTTTCGTTGAACTTTCTGCAAATTCTCTTTTAATGCAATAATAACCGGAGATAAATATTTCACCTCAAGCCAGCTGTAAAATTCTGCAATTGATCCGTAGATAATACCCTCAGCCATTGGTATACAATCTCTTCTTTGTTGAATAGCATTTGAGATGTGCTTAGACAACTCATCAACCGTAATTACCAAAACATGATCTAACTTGTCAATATCCGAATGTACGTTCCTAGGAACCGAAAGGTCCAGAATTAGCTTACAAGTTTCACTTCCCTCTAAATGTTCAGGAAGAAGCGTTGGTTGCGGAGCTCCTGTCGCAACAATAATAACTTCAGCTTGAATCGCTTCATTTCGTAATTGATCTGAAGGTTGGTAATTGATCTGAAATTTCTTTGCTAAAGCTTCCGCTTTCTCTTCCGTTCTGTTTATTAAAGTAATTGAACGGTTCTCCATATGTTTTAGCAGGTTACCACAAGTATCTTTTCCGATATCTCCAGTTCCATACAAAAGAAATTTACAAGACTCCAAAGTAGAAACCTTATCTTTAATGTATTGAACGGCAGCATGAGAAACAGATGCAGCACCTTTACTAATTTCTGTGTTATTCTTTATTTTTTTACTTGCTTGAAATGCAAATGAAAACAAGCGATTCAGAAATGAATTAGCCATTTCTAACTCCTCGGATAATTGATAAGCATTCTTTACTTGCCCAACAATTTGAAAATCTCCAATAATTTGGGAATCCAATCCTGAAGTAACTTTATATAAATGTTGAATACAATCATTTCCATACAAGGTGTAACCGTTAGAATCAAAATCTTTTCGATCACCTTGGCAGTATTTTAAAAATAAGTTAGTTATTAATTCTGATTCTCCTGAATGAGCATAAATCTCCGTACGATTACAAGTAGACAAAACTACCATACCATCAATTTGATTTCCTTTTGCTTCTCTCAATAAACTTTCCTGCTGATCAACAGTTAACGAAAATTTCCCCCTGACATCAAGAGCTGTTTTTCTATAACTAATTCCTAAAACAAATAATTTTTGTAAATTTTCTCGTATTTGTGACGACATAAATCGAAATTTATTTTGATGATCATGCAACCTCCACAATTAAAGGTATGCAAAACCTGAGTCAAATATAAAAGTAATTATTCAAAATTCCTTGTGTTTACATATCCTTTACGATAATTCTATTAAGCACTTTAATTAAAGTGCAAAATAAAGTTACACTAAAAGGATTTTAATATCTTTAATACCAAAATAATTCAACATTAGTTCATAATTATATATTCCTAAAATATTTAATTATTTTAATTAAAATTAAATTTAGCCACCGATATATTTAGGTCTAAATACATGAATAAAACGATTAAAATGGGAAAAAGAACTGTAAGTATTCTTGGTTGTGGTTGGTTAGGTATGCCTCTTGCTAAGTTTTTAGTAAATGTGGACTATGAAGTGAAAGGATCAACACCAACAGAAAACAAATTTGACTCCTTAAAAGAAGCGGGAATTGAACCGTATAAAATATTCCTGAACCCAAATATAAATCAGGACTTCCAAAAAGATTTTTTTAATTCTGAAATACTAATCATCAACTTCCCACCAAAAAGAAGAACCGATATAGAAGATTTTCATCCTAAACAGTTTGAATCTTTAATCGAAGAAATAAATAACTCATCTGTTAAAAAAGTAATTTTAGTAAGTTCTACATCGGTTTATGCTAATCTGAATAGAAAAGTTACCGAAGAGGATAATCAGATTCCAGAAAAAGCCAGTGGAAAAGCCTTGCGTAAAGTGGAGCAAATGCTGTGCAATGAAACTAAATTCAGCACAACAATTATTCGTTTTGGTGGCTTAATTGGTTACGATCGAAAACCTGGACGTTTCCTTTCTAAAATGAAGACTGCAATTGATGGTAATTCACCCGTTAATTTGCTGCATCAGGATGATTGTGTAAATATCATATCACATGTAATTGAAAATGAGCTTTGGGGAGATGTTTACAACGCATGTTGTCCAAAACATCCTTCGAAAAAAGAATTTTATGAAAAAGCTGCTGAAATTGGCGGTTTTAGTTTGCCAGATTTTAAAGAATCAAATAGTCCATTTAAGATTATTTGTGCTGAAAAATTAACAAATACGGGCTTTTTATTCAAATATGACAACCCTATTAATGCACTCCCATTTTAAACTTCTATAATTATTAAGGCCCCTAAAACCTGTATAAAGATATTTAATTCAACTATTTGCCAATTTTATAATTACAAAAAAACAATTAGCTAGTTTGAATAAAATAATTCATATTTTTTTACTTCATAAGTAAAAATGAGTTAATAATCCTAAATTTTAGCCAAGTGATCAATAAGTTGAATGTTGGTATGTTGTTTTTGTTTAATTTAGTCCTTATAATTTAACAACACAAATGGTATACTTAGTAATAAAGCAATCTATAAAAGATTACGTTGTCTGGAAAGATGCTTTTGATCAATTTCTGGAATATCGAAAAATTGGTGGAGAACTTTCATGCGAAATTCTCGAACCAAATGATGAAGATAGTGAACACACTATTCTTTCCAAATGGAAAAATCAAGAAAGTGCGCAAGAATTTCTGGAATCTCAATCATTTGAAATGATTAAAGAGATAGAAGATAAAGAACCATCGACCATTAAAGTTCTACCCAAAAAGGTGATTGAATAGATTATATCAAATCATCAACTCGAACAACTAACTCCCCATTTATTTCTTCAATTAAATCCTTAATCAAGTCTAATAGAGATAGAGCAAAGTCTTCCTCATAAATTATTGTTTCAATTTGATCTATATTTGTTTTAATTTGAAATAGATTCTCTTCTCCTCCATTAAATTTTCGCAACAATTCAATAACCTGAATTTCATTCATTGACTCATTAGAATAGAACTCTATAGGCGAATATTTATTATTTTCTTCCTTAAAAATCTTGTTCAACTCTTCTCCAACCAGACTTAAATAAGAATTGAGCACATCAATAATATCATCTATGCTAAGATCTTCATTCGAACCTGAAAACTCCTCTAAATCAGTCATCGATTCAGAATAGTGCGAATTCATAACCAATAAATACTCTTCTATTTTCTCAATATTTATATCACCTACTTTGGGCTGAATTCGATAAAAATCTACAATATGACCAATGGCCTCACTCGATATGGATATTCTATTATTCAATTTCTTTAATTTGATTAAGACTCTACTCCATTTAAGGATAAATGAGTGGTTTCAAAAAATTGCGGCCCCAATTTAGACAAGACCTTTCCAGCATTCTGAGCATTGCCTTCAATACTTAAAAGAGCATATCCTTTTTGCCCTCTTTGCCCTAGTTTTAAATCTTTTACATTAATATTTTGTGATGCAAGAGCTGATAATAAAATCAGTAATATTCCCGACGTATTGTTATGAATAGAAAGGATCATTTGCTTGCTAATGGCAATCGGTAAATTTACGCCATCAACCTCCAATACATAATTTTTATCTTTATTTAGCTCTTGAACTTCCAGTATATCTCCTACTCTAATTTCAATAAAACTATCTCCGCCAGTTCCTTTAACAAATTCGACCGCTTCATGAACAGAACTCTCATCTCCGGAAAGAGTTAAAAATGCCGTTCCTGTACCATCGTTATTGGAATTCAAGTAAGCTATCTCGACATTAATCTCCTCGGATGCCAGTGCATTAAATATCATAGACAACACACCTGGCTCATCTTTGTGATGTGAAAATAGCCCTTTAACCTTCTCATTTCCACTCTGAGGAATGGTATTACTAATGGTAATGGATTTATTTCCTTTTCTAATTCGAATGGCTTCAAAATCACCTAATGAAGTTGCATTTTTATGATGCTCCAAAAAAGTTCTAAAAGTACCTCCAAAAGAAAATTTAGGAATTCTGCGCTGCTTACGATCTTCAAATCGAAGATTTAACATTTCAATACCCAAATTCATCACCTTATATTCTTCTTTTTTATAAGCCTGATTTCGTAAAGGTCTTTTTTCTGGAATACACTTCGAAAAACTAAGATAATGCTTGTAACCAGCATCATGAGCATAATGGATGCCCGTTTCGTGATGATTACCAAGATTTTGAATTGTGTGCGTGTCAGTACCCAAAGAAATTGGAATATCAAGTTGTTTAGCTCTCTTCAATATTGATATATCGGGATAAATACCACATCCTTTGTTGATTCCAGCCAAATTCACATCCAAAGCAAGATTGTATTCACTAATCATCTCCAAGAGAAAGCGCATTCTTCTAGCTAAGAAATGATCTGAAGTATCTAATTCCAATATTGGCTGCGGAATTGGAGCAAATAGCTTTGGTAAATCGATATGTCCAACGACCTGAATCATTTCCCAGGTTGAATCGACCATCTCAATCAATTCTTCGATATAGCCTCCCCAATAATTCTCTATTCCACCTCTTAATTTAATTAGCTCTTCTGTTTCTTCTACTGATCCATCATAAGGAATTCCTTCTCTGGAAAAATGTAAAGATCCGATTACAAAATCAGCATCTTGAGCTTGAAAAATCTTAGATCGATTCCATTGCATTCCTAAATCTGGTCCTAACCATTCCAATTCAATTCCAAAACGAATGTTAATTTTATCAGCATATTTAGATTTTAGTTTTTCAATCTGATTGGGATAATTAAAGTATGCGTTATCTCCACGAATGAATTTTACGCCTAGTCTTTTCTCTGCAGCATATCTAAATCTGGTTAAGCGTGGTGTATGAATTATAAAAGCGATATTGGGATGTCCTTTTGAAATTGCTAATTCCGTAATTTTATCTAACTCATCCACTCCATGTTTTACATGATCGTTTCCTGTTCCTGTATGAATCCCATGAGTTTCCCATATGAAATACTCAGGTGAAGCAATTTTATTTTGTTGCATTATTTGTGGTTAATCGATTAATAGTTGAGTAAAAATAGTCATTTGTTTAAGAAAGAGAATAAGATTACGATAGAGATAAAATAAAAAACCCGCCTTTTCAACTATTTGAAAGACGGGTTAACCATAGTTCCCACTACAAAACTCCGATTTATTGAAATAATTTTTATCAAAAATGCTATTAAAGGCCTACAGAAAGACCTACTTTAAAGTACATATCGTTATCTAAATTGTAATCTAATACGCTATCCTTGCCTCCTAGGAATTCAAACTTACGATAAAAAGTATAACCTGTTTGGAATTTTAGCTTAAGATATTTCGATAGCTTTTGAGATAAATTTAGACCTCCACCCAAATTCATTATTCGAATGTTATCAATTTTCTGATCGGTGTAAAATAGGTCTTTTGTAAGGGTAAAGTTATCCCCTACCATAAACAAATCGGCTGCTATATTTGTTTTTGGACTAATCTCATAGCCTACTCCAAATCGAGGAAAACCAATACTTACATCCCATTTAGGCGCAGGTTTCCACATCATACTAAACAGAGGCAAAGGAATCGGTATACCAGTAGTTGCTCCATACATGACACCAAGGCTCAAGCGTAAATTTGGCTTAATAGGTTTCGAAAACATCAAGAGACCTCGTAATGTTATGTCTTCCCATTCCAATGAAGATTGAAAGTTTGAAGAAATCTGAGGTGTCAACATGGTCATCAAAGACCAATTATTCTTTAAAGGTTTACGATAGCCTAAGGTGTACGATACGGTATGGAACCTTTCCAAATCTTTTAGAATGCTAGGTCCAGTCGAATAATCGATACCCGTTTTTGAATATTCAAATTTATTAATCAGAAGGCTACCCTTATCATTAAGACGCTTAGGGATCGTTAATCTTAAACTATATTTCTGAAACTTAATACTATTCTTCGAATTCTCATCTCCAAGTCTGACATAATCAATACCAACAAGCTCTCTCTCGAACTGAGCCATTGTCGGTAAAGAAATAAGTAGAATAAGTAAAAAGACTATATGTTTTTTCTGCATTTTATAAATTTGAAGAGTTGGTTTGTTATATAACTTAAACAAGTTATTAAATTTTCATTGCTTTAATAGTGTGCCACTTAGCAACTCAAGATCTATTTCAGAATTCTTTGCCAGATAACGTGCTGCTGATCTTTTATTCTGAGCTTCGATATAGTTCAATTGAGCTTCACGATATGTAGTAGAACTGATTTGTCCCAAATGATAATACTCACGACTTTGTTCAAAATTAAGTTTCGATGCTTCAAGTGCATCTTCCTCTAAAGACAAAACCTGCAAATTGTATTCATAAGAAGAATAAGCATTCACCAAATCCTTTTCTAGTTGCAAACGATGCTCTTCCTCTTCGTAAAGACTAATCTGTTTTTGAATTTTAGAATTTGCAATCGTCGTCTTTTTCTTCTTACCATCAAATAGATTCATACTTAATGTCAAACCTCCTGTCCAGCGAGTATTCGAATTTGTTCCAACAACTTTGTTCTCGTAATAATTATAGGCTGAATTAAGTTTCAAAGATGGTAACCTACTCGATTTAGCCTTTTTTTCATTGAATTCATCAACTTTAAGCTGCTCTCGCTTGATTAGATAGTTGGCATTATTATTCAGGGCTTCTTCTTTCAAAACATTCATGTCAAAAGCTCTAAATTCTGATACATCAGGCACAATCACAAATTTAATATCAGCTGATCTTCCCAAAAGAACATTTAATTCTCTTGCTGACTGATCGTAGTATTGCTGAGATTTTAAATAAGAACTACTGTCTCTATTAAAATCGACCTTAGCATTTAAAACCCCTAACTTATTAATATTTCCATATTCATACTTTGCCTCATTTCGATTTAAACGATCTTTTGATATGTCCAAATTATTCTTCGCCACATTTAAATCGTCACTGTTTTTACTTAAGTCGTAAAAACCTGAAATCACAGAACTTATAATATTTTCGATCTGATATCGTGTCTTTAATTCCCCTTGCTCTTTTTGAATATTAAGAAGCTTGTAGGTATATCGTCCACCAAAACCGTTGAACAATGTGTAAGATAAGTTGACATTACCAGATGAGCTTATTTCATCGCTAGCATATTCTGAGTAATTGGTACTTGTACCCAAACCAACTGTTGGTAATAAACCCGCATTCCCCTTTGTGGCATTATTGCTAATTACCTCAGCATTCGATTTAGCTACTTTTATATTCAGGTTGTTTTCTAAGGCAATCTCTATAGCTGTATCCAATGTCAGTGCATCTTGAGCAAACAATGATGTGCTGAACATCAATAAACCAATCAGTATTTTTATATTTCTCATTTTCTTATTTATTAAGATACAAGGTTCACATTTCGATATTCTGGATCGTGATATTATCCTGAACTAAGAATTTCGCATTTTTAAACTTAGGAGGACCAAAACGTTCTTTTGCATTATTAGATGCCGCAATTCTTTCTTTGGGTCGACCCAAACCATTGAAATCTAATTTATGGTTCTCATTCTCGTCGTGAAAACACATAATTGCATAAGTCCCTGCTTCAACATTCTCGAAGCTGACAGAGGCTGTATTCTTCTTTATTATGGCCGCTTTGCGAACCATTGGCTTTTTAGGGAAATCTTCGGCCCTATTAAATAGAGCCACCATTACTTTTCCTTTATCAGAATCTAAGCCCGATATATTAACTCTTAGTGTTTTATTATTCTCCTGAGCAAACACTGAGCCTATTGACATAAGACTGCACATTATTACTATCAAAAATATTCTCATCATATCATTTTTATTTTAATCATTCAAACTCAAGATCAATTGCTGATTTCTAAAGAAAACTCTTGCCCCTTCTTAACGGCTGGCTCCACACTCTCTCGCGATGGCATCACTCCTGTTTTAAGATACTCCCAGCGACATCTTAAAGAATTTACCGTTATCAGTAAAACAGGCAGTAAGACTAAGTTTAAGAAAGTTGCTACAACCATACCATAAGCCATCGACACTGCCATAGGAATTACCATATTTGCCTCTGGATTGTTAGAAACAATTAATGGTGCTAAACCAACTACAGTGGTTATAGATGTTAGAACAATAGGACGAAAACGAGACACTGCTGTATCATATATAGCAGTCAAATAGTCTTTCCCTGATCTCAAGCTCTCGTTTAAGGTACTAATGAGAACAATGGAATCGTTGACCATGACTCCCATAAGTGCAACCATTCCCAAATAAGAAGATATATCTAATGGAATTCCATGAAACCAGTGGCCCCATCCTACTCCAATGAATCCAAAAGGAATTAGAGCGAAAATCAAGAAGGTTTGAGAGACTGACTTAAAGGTGAAGATCACAATTGAGAAAATTAGGATCAGAAAAATCGGTGCAATTAAAATTGCTGAATTACCTGCCTTAGCCATCTCCGCTGTTTTTCCTTGATAGCGATGTTTTAATCCTGGATATTTTGCTTCAAGGGCTGGGAGAATATTTTCACTCAATTCAGAATTTATTTGTCCCAGATTCACGTTAGCTCCCGTAACATCAGCTTCAATACTAATCTCACGTTGTCCATTCAAGTGATTAATTTTAACCAAGTTTCTTTCAAATGAAATATTAGTAATGTCCTTTAGGAAATACTCACCCCCAGAGGCTGTTCTGATACGCATATTCTCTAAGTTGCCTAATGATGAACGTTCGGCTTTCTCATAACGAACCCAAACTCTAACCTCATCAATACCTCTCTGCAAGCGCTGAACTTCCTTTCCATAGAAACCTGTACGAACTTGAGATGTAACAGCACTTAAATTCAAACCTAATTTATAGGCATTATCCTTTAAGCTGAGTTTCACCTCACGCATCCCCAACTGATCGTTATCAATCACATTCTTCAATCCTTCAATCTTCGAAAGTGTTGCTTTTAGCTCCTCTTTAGCCAGATTTAATTCATCAAGATTACTCGATTGAAGTGAAACAGATATAGGTTTACCAAAATGACTTTCTTGTACAAAGTTCAAGCGTTCCGCTTGAGGAATATCGCCAACATTCTTACTCAATGCATTTGAAAACTCCCCAGAAAGAAAGTCTCTCTTTTCAGTACCTAGAATATAAATGGTAAGCTTTCCAACTGAGGTAGATGTTAAATCAGTCTTGATGTTTAAAACAATTGGGTCACCAGTCAAGCTTCTTTCTTGAAACTCTTTTCCCGTTTTTATGGCAGCTTCTTCTATTACCGATAAGTATTTTAGAGTCACACTTTCAGGTGTTCCTGCTGGCATCTCCAACTCAACATTGGTATAGTTGGTATTATCAATAGAACTATCTCCACTAATAATAATTCCACCTTGAAGTGCCCCAATGGTGATAGCTAAAACTCCAAAGGCTATAGCTGCAGTAATTGTCTTATTATTAATACTAAAACAACTGATTGGTTCAAAAGCTTTTCGTCGAACCCATAGAACAGCATTTGTTGTTGCTTGTTCTAACTTAGATACCTTCTTATCACGTTTCAAGGCCTTTGAATGCATTACATGCGATGGTAAAATAAAGAAGGCTTCCACTAATGAAAAAACCAAAGCAAAAATTACTACGAATGCTAATTCAACAAAAAACTGCCCCAGCTTCCCTTCAATAAAAAAGAAAGCAGTAAAGGCAACTATGGTTGTTAAAACTGCAGAAAAAACGGCAGGCATTACTTCCATTGTTCCATCAACTGCAGCTTGCAAGGCCGACTTACCTCTTTCGTAATGCTGGAAGATGTTCTCACAAATGACAATACCATCATCTACTAAGATTCCTATTACCAGAATCATCCCAAATAGAGATATCTTATTTAATGTTACACCGTAGGCAGCAGCAACCATAAACATTCCCATAAAGGAAATTGGAATTCCTAGGGCAACCCAAAATGAAAGTCGGTGATTTAAAAATAGAGATAGAAACAAAAGAACCAACATAAATCCCATTAGACCATTCTCCATCAATATATCCGACATGACACGTACCGATGTTGAATTATCAAAGAGAATATCCAATCTCACATTCTCGTGTTGTGCATTAAACGTTTTTGAATAAGTCTTTAAGTTTTCTGATATAGAAAGTATATCCTCACGAGACGTATGACTTATAGAAATACTAATAGCTGAATTGCCATCTACAAATGTTCTATTGGGTGTTTCGGACCACTTATCTTTAATTTGACAAACATCCTTCAATAGAATGGTTCCACCCTCCTTTTGCGAACGGATAACAATATCTTTTAGGAATTCTGCTGAATATTTTTTCTCTCTTACACGAATTTTTAACTCTTCATCTTCCCCTTTAATAGAACCACCTGTTATTTCTATATTTTCATTGGCAACTGCAGCATGTACCTCATCAAAGGTTAAACTATATGCTTTCAAAGCCTCCTCGTTGATACTAATTTCAATTTCTTCGGCAGGAAAACCAGATAGATTCACTTTGGAAATTCCATCAATGCCTCTCAAGTCATTTTCAATCTGCCTAGCATATGTCTTCAGTTTCTTTAAACTCAGATCTCCATTCAAAGTCATATTTAATGCCAAGATCTCAAACTCTTTCTTTTTGACACTAATTGACTCCACTCCTACAGGAAACGAAGAAATACCATCTACGGCATTTTTTACATCCTGAAGTGCCAAATTACCATTGTACCCTGACTCCAAACTTGCTCGTATGGTCACTGCGTTTTCTTTCGACGAAGAAGTCGTTTTATCGATCCCACTTATCCCTTTTAGGTTGTCTTCAATTTTAAGTGTCACCCCTTTTTCAACTTCTTCGGGTGATGCTCCAGGGTAACTTGCAGTGATTGTTATCACTCCTGGATCGATTTGTGGCATCACAGTTGAATTCAGCTGTGAAATACCTATCCATCCTAAAAGAAGAAATATTACAGCAAGCAGGTTTCCGGCAAATGGATATTTTATGAAATATGTAACTAATGCTCTCATCTATTCTTTATAACTTTTATTATTTACAAAACAGCTTTTCCAATAATGCCTTTGTGTATACCTGATGTCTTTAGAACCAACAAACTACCATCTCTTAAACTGTTTGTAATCACAGAATCATCTTTATACTGAACGATATTGATTTTTCTTTTTTCAACAATCTCATTTTTCAGGATATACACATAAGTATCTTCAATTAACAGTTTGCGAGGGATTTCTATACCATTCACATCTTGCTGTAAAGCAATCTTCGCAGATAAAAACATGCCTTCTTTTAAATCATCTCCAGAAACAGAGATATAGACATTTACCATCTGAGTTTGCGCATTCATTTTACTACCAATTCGAGAAACTTTCCCAATCCAACTGCCATTAATATTCTCAGAATATAGATTTACATGGCTACCAACTTTAATGTTTCTAATACTGTTCAGATCCACACCTACTAACAGGTCATAAGTATCGTTATTCATAAATTCACCCAATTTTTGACCAGTTCTAACAACAGTCCCCACTTTTATATTCGATTCAGAAACCTGACCATTATAAGGTGCCTTTATCGTATACTTAGTCAATTGTTCCTCTTCAGATTTGATATCGTAATAAGTTATGTAAATATTCTTTCCTGCTAAAAAATATTTTTCCTGATCATTCTTAGCCTGTGGTATTTGTGCGATCGATTTTTCCACATCAAACTCACTCAAGTATGCCTTCCAACTTTCATAGCTATCAGGATAATCGAACTTTAAATCAGGCAGTAAGCTTGCGATTGAAGTCATTAATCCACTTTTCTTAGCATATAAGCTCGTACGCATTTTTGTAT
>JADGFH010000774.1 GCA_016743925.1 Labilibaculum sp. | reverse complement strand
TCTTGAGCGATTAAAAGTAGGTCTTGTTTTTTCATATTGTCTATCCTACCCATTTCTGGGATTAATGATAGACAGTTACACAGAAAAATTTACATCCTCGCCTAAAAAAATATGATGCATAACGCAATCGACGCTCCAACTATCATTCCCTTCAATACACCAGTTTGCTTCTCTGTGAGTGGCATGCACTCTCCTTAATTTGAGGGCTGCTAACGCTTTGCTTAATGGCTTGTTCGTTCCAGCAATTGGTTCGCTATTTTAAATGGCATCATATGTAACACCTGTACACTTCACCAAATCGAATTGGATATTTATTTTAGTTGTTCCCGGAACCGATAGAATGAGAGTGTTGTTAGCTAATGATTCTGTCCTAAGTGACTGCGTATAACCCTCATAATCTAATTCACGAAGTCCTTCCCCTGCTAGTTTAAAAGGGACACCATTTTTTATTGGTTTTAGATCTAGCCAATCTCCGCGAACCCGAATAGTAACTTTAATGTTTTCGTCTATACGATAAGTCAATTGTTCAGGCACTTTTGTAGGACAGAACTCCTCAAAATAACCATTTGTATCGAAGTAGGAGACGCTTTCAATTTTTTCACTAAGTGAAAATTTAGGTACGTCACGAGTATAGTGAATTGGAAAGGGACTACACCCAACCAATAGTGCACTCAACATCATGATTCTGAGTTTTTTCATATTCATATAGCTAACGCTTGTCTGAGTCTCGTGAGCCTGCGGGCACAAATTCCAGACTCTGGTTATACCTTCTAATCATCTAACCAGTACTCGCTATATAATGGAATAACAAATCCAAATAACCACAATGACACTTGCTTATGTCCACAATCATACCAGGCTCCTGAGTTAAACGTAATCAAAGGTACCAGAGCGAACGATTCCGTACTAAAAAAATATTGAGTATTTCCACTTACCAAAGCCAATGCAGTCGACTTTAGTCCTAAATATGAAAACTCCAAACCGAACCCTGTCCCACAAAGCTTCTCTTTGAATGCCATGTTAATTTGCGGTACTGCTACGATATAAGTAACTAGATACACACCTTTAACAATCAATATTCGTTTTTTCGTGGTCTTTCTCATTTTTGGGTATCATCAATAGACTGTCTGATCTTATTTTTCTTTTCTTTATTCTTATGATTAATATCTTCAAGTAAGTGACAAATGACTTTTTCCAAGTCCTGCAAACGGTCTTCATTGATCCAGTCTTTAAAGCGTTTTCTTTTTTTCTTACCTATCTTTCCATTATTCTGGAGAGCCAACTGTATAAATAAATTCAATTCTTTATTTGGCACATCATACAACTCTTCAATAGCTTTCTTAACCGCATCATATTTAACAATATAAATTACTTCTTGTATCAAATCCTCAGATATAGCCTCCTCCATCATTTTATATAGAAATTCAACATGGGCCGTAAAGTCAGGATATCTGTATAAGTAATTAATATCGTTGTTAATTGTAATACTATGGTCTTTTTCGTCTAAATCGTAATTAATTAGTGCCATAACTGGCTTGGATAACTTTTCTAATACCTCATTGTATTCTTTGTATCTTTGAAGAATTGTTGCTGATACTGGAATAATAAAGTCTTGATCGGTTTTAATTCGAGACTTTAATACATCATGAATTAAATATCGATGAACACGACCATTCCCATCACTAAATGGGTGAATATAAACGAAGCCGAAAGATAACATGGCTGCGTGCATCATGGGAGGGAGAGAGTCATCCAGCAGTAACAAGCGATGCATTTCAAGCAACCCGTTCATCATGCCTGGTACCAGAACATATTTAGGTCCGATAAAGTGGATATTTTCCTCATAACCATCTAACCAAGTTACTCTAGTTTCACCTACGTATATTTCTTCGTTTCTATAGTCATCATCTTTTTTATCACTACGAACTATTTCATTTTGTATGTCTAACAGGCGTCTTTTATTAAGGTTTATGGTACCGCTAGTTTTAAGCACCCTATAAAACTTTCTCATTTTGTCATCAGGTGTTGTTTCTTTTTCAATTTGGGTAGAAGACTTTGTTTCTTTAGTATAAAGGTACTCCACCGAACGTCCTAACAACTCAGGGTTGACCGCTCCATGAACCTGATTTAACTCTGCTTGAGCTACTTGCATAAGATCTTTATTTGCACATTCTTTTATTTCAGGCGTTTTTCTTATCATAGGGCAAAACTCTCTATTCCCCAGGCAGTTATTTATTATTCTCGTGCGAGAGTTTTTCACTCCGTTATTAGAGGTGAAATAGAAGCGCGAGTCTAGTAAATCTGCATAATTAGCTTCACTATTGTCAATTTCTAAGGCTGTCTCCATAAGCCATTCATATAAGAACCAAATACACCTTCTGATGACCGCCTGAGGTTTATCTTTAATATATGCGGTTAACTTCTTTTCATCTATTTTTGCAAAGATAGGTACGAGATATGCTAGTCTGACTCCTTGATAATTAATGGCCGTCTCTAAGTGCTCATAGATATTTGTTCCTACTTTCTTATTTTTCCCAAGTATTTTTATCTTATTGGAACCGTATGGCTTAATTTCGTCTTTTGACTTGTCCCCAACCGCTAACTCGAGCCCCAAAGGAGGGACAGAGATGGCTAGCTCTTCCACTAGATAAGTATATCCCGCAAGTTTCATTTACATTCCTATACTTTTAAAATTTGACTTAATGTCACTAAATTACCTATACTTCCTGATATCTGCTAAATAACAAGATACTTACATCTTATCCACAGAGTTATTAACAGCTAAGCCTCTAAAAAGATTTATTCCAAATAACTTTCTCAAAATCCACATACTTTTATAGATTTTTCATACTTTTATAAAAATAACATATTTATTCAATAAAAGCATATTAATTGGAGTTTTCTATATTTTGAATAAAATTTTATATAGTTAGAAAGTAGATAACAGATGCCAAAATATCGCAGAATCTCAACTCAACAGCTACTAGAATCTTTAGGACATCCATCCCTAAATAGATATTGAAGTAAGTTCTCAAAAAGCTGTGGCAGCGTAAGATATTGTCTATAAAGCTATACGTCAATAGATCACAGGTACTTCAGCAATAGATCAATGTAAATAA
>JADGFH010000040.1 GCA_016743925.1 Labilibaculum sp. | reverse complement strand
CTATGTAATAAACCAATAACAGGAAAACGATCTGACAGTCGTTACTGTTCTGCTACTTGTAGAAATAAGGCATATCAAATGAGAACAAGTGAAAAACAATTAAATGAACTGGAAGAATCCTATCCTGAAAATGAAATCAAAATTCCCGAAACTAAACCCGAGATACCAAATGCAGCGCAAGAACTGAGAAAAGTCGAAAGAGAATATTTCAATACAATTCTTGATTTGGAAAGTGATTACGGGGATAAGATCAGAGCTCTAGAGGATATTAAACTAAAGAATGAATTTACAATTGAAAGACTTAATGATAAAATCAGCGAATTAAAGGAAAAACACTCTATTGATATTGCAGAAGCAAATACCATCACAACCAAAGACACGGTTACGGCAATTTCTCAAATGCCAGCCATTCAATCCGTATTAGGTGCTTTTGCAAACAATTTAATTCCAAACAAAAATGATGCTTTAGGTGGTGTGGAAGATCAATTCAATATTCAGGAAAAACAGATTATTGATGCCATTAGACGAATGCAACCCGATGTATAAGGGAATTTGGTACAAATGCTGTATATTCTGTTTGCAAAATCAAATGAAGAACAAATAGATAGGAATTTTGAACAAAAACTTCCATCTAAAGCTTGAGTCTCTGACATAACATACATTCCTACCGATCAGGGGTGGCTTTACCTAACGACTATAATGGATCTTTTTGATCGAAAAATCATTGGCTGGTCACTTTCTGAAAACATGACAACAACAGATACAGTTGCAAAGGCCTGGAAGATGGTTGTTATTAATAGGCAGATAAAAAAAGGAATGATTTTTCATTCAGACAGAGGTGTACAGTACTCTTCAATGGAATTTCGAGAATTGATTGAGCCATATGATATTGTTCAAAGTATGAGTAGAATAGGAAATTGTTGGGATAATGCAGTTGCCAAGAATTTCTTTAAAATTATTAAATCAGAATTAGTGATGCACAAACAATTTTACTCTTTTTTTCAAGCGAAAATCGCTATTGTTGAATTTATTGAAATTTGGAATAATAGAAAAAGAAGGCACTCATATTTAGACTATCTAAGTCCTGTAGATTTTGGAATTAGATATTATAAAAACGTGGCTTAACTTTTTGTCTAGTTTTTTGTAGGAAATCCATTACCAATGTGTACACTTTATTGAGGCGCTCAACTCGCTCTTGAGTAATTACGCCATGCTCTTTCTTGAATTTTTCCTACTTAATATTTTACTCTTCCAGTTGTCTCGCCAAAAGTCGTCCGGTTGAAGACCAACCGATGGGTTACCTTTTGCTCTCAAAAGGGATAGGAATATACTTCCTATTTCTAAAACAAATCCAAAGTTAAATATTTTTTATGAAAAATACATTTGTCAAATCTGTCAAATCTGTCAAGTTTAAGAGAAGCAATAATCTTAATATTGCTTAACATTTGTTTTTAATACATGTTACTTTTGTCAAGCTGGTGCTTTGAATTAACAAGACGAGTATTTTAAAATCTCTTAAAAAAAAATGGAATGCCAAGCACCCCTCAAAGCAATTGTTCTGTCATAGGTGATAAAGTAATATCTAAGGATTGGAATAGGTATTTGCTTTATGAGACTGAAGCAAAGTGTTTTGTATTTGGAAATCAGATGTAAAACCTTTAGTTTAAGTCATAAATTACAACGAGTATGGATTATCCTGATTTATCTTTATATAAATTCAAGCAAGGCGACAAGAAGGTGTTTAAGCATCTTTTTGAGGCCTACTATCCTAGGCTTTGTAGTTTCGCATCCAAATACATGCAGAACGACCAAGCGAGTGAGGATATTGTGCAGGAAGTTTTATCCGATTTATGGCAAAGACGCCAATCTATTAACATTAAAACATCTCTAAAATCATTTCTTTATACCAGTGTTAAAAATCGGTGCTTAAATCAGATAAGCAAACAAACAACCTACGAAAAGAAACTTTCCGAATACAAAGGTTTCGGTTCAGAGTCTATGGATGACTACAATTATATTGAAGATGAAGTTCATGCTAATTTGTATAAGGCAATAAATAGTTTGCCTGAAAAAGCTAGGGAGGTTGTTCTTTTATCCATGCATGAAACCCCAAATCTTGATATTGTAGAAGCACTTAATGTCTCCGTGAATACGGTAAAAAGCAATAAAAGGAGGGCCTACAAGATGTTACGCGAAATGCTTCGCCAATAATTTCAAAAAAAAGATCAAATAGAAACACTCCTTGTCAGATATAGTCTGTCTTAGGGGTAAAGACAATAAATTAAAAATGGAATTACACCCAGAACACATATCACAACTTATTACAAAATTCCTTACTGGTGAGCTAACCAGTAAGGAAGAGGAATTGCTTGATACTTGGCTCGAAGATCCTTATAATGAATTACAATTCAATAAGATTGTAGACCCGAATTCCTTTCTTACTAAGGTCGATCAGTATAAAAGATACGATTCTTCTAAAGCCTTTAAGAGAGCGATGTGTAAGCAAGGCAAGCCATACAGAACTTGGCTTTCGTATGCAGCAGTAATTGTGTTGCCTATTGGAATAGCCTTCGGACTTTTAAGTAAATCTATATGGGATGCGCCTCAATCCGATAATCTTCTTGCCAATACTGAAATTGCTTCAACTGAGGTTTTACTTTCAACTCAAGAAGGAAGTTATGCCTTAGGGAAAAGTGATACGACACTATCAATAGGCAATATGCACTTACAAACTGATAAAGAACAATTATCGTATAGTGCAGGAAGTACGTCGATGAAGGAAGAAAAACTGGTGTATAATGTTTTACAAACCCCCAAAGGCGTAAAATATAAAGTGGTGTTGAGCGATGGAACTAGTGTTTGGTTGAATTCTGAAACGAAGTTCAGATACCCAGTCAATTTTATTAGCAATAAGAGAGAAGTATTTGTTGAAGAGGGAGAGGCCTTCTTTGATGTGACAAGTAATAAGAACAAACCATTTGTAGTCAACTTTAATGAAAAGAAGATAGAGGTTATAGGAACAGAGTTTAATGTGAAAGCTTACACTGATGAGGATTATGACTTGGTAACCTTAGTTGAAGGTTCAATTAAATTGATAGGTGAACACAGTAATATTGAACTGATTCCAAATCAACAAGCAATTATTAATCATTCCAATAACGACATGCAAGTGAAAGTCGTTGAAGGTGTTTTGTATGCAGCATGGAAAGACAATGTGTATCTATATAAAAATCAACCTTTAAATACGATAATTCGAGATTTGGAAAGAGATTTTGATATCCGCGTATTTTATCAGAATCAGGACTTGAAGAATGAGAGATTCTCTTTGAAGATTAGTAGGAAATTGTCATTTGAAGCTATTTTCTCTGCTATAGAAAAAACCCATGAGATAGATATCGATATTAAAGATAATAACGTGATACTAATGAAAAAATAGTGTCATATCTGAACATATGACACTATTAATTAAGTGGTTCTAACACCACAAATTAATAACCGATAAATTATTAATCTATGCTAAGTAACAAAAAAAAGCTCTCTATACATAGAGAGAGTCTCAAAATCCCCAAAAAAACATTCGTGCTTGTTTTTGCAATGATGTTGATGATGACAAGCTTGCAGTCTATTGCCAGCGTCACTCTTGTACAAGGTGGAAAAATAACAGTCAAAGAAAAGAGTATTGACTTAGATGATTTGATTTGGAAACTAGAGAAACAAACAGGTTACGATTTTGTATTTAACTCAGAGTTACTGGGTAAGTATAAGAATCTGAATGTTCAAGAAGTAGGGACAATTGACGAAGTGTTGAAGGCCATATTGAAAGGTAAGGCTCTAACTTATGAGGTGGAAAATGATATCTACATCATAAGAAAAAAAGAAAAGCAGCCTGTTGTCAAGAAAAATCAACAAGTACAGAAAAAAGAAATCTGGGGAAAAGTAACCGATAAAGAAGGTAACACGCTTCCTGGTGTATCAGTAGTTATAAAAGGTACAACTACAGGAGTAGCGACTGATATTGATGGTAACTACATACTTGAGATACCAGATTCTTCTTGTGTACTTTTATTTTCTTTCGTAGGTATGATACCTAAAGAAATCAATTATGATGGAAAAAGTACAATAAATGTTGTATTGATTTCAGATTCGGAACAAATGGAAGAGATTATTGTTGTAGGATATGGATCTACAGCTAAGAAAGATTTGACAGGAAGTATTTCTTCCATTAGGTCAAAAGATATTACTGATATTAAAACGCAATCTATTGAAAATACTTTAACAGGAAAATTATCGGGGGTATTAGTTACACCGGGAACAGGGCAACCAGGTAAGGGGGGTACTGTGCACATTAGAGGATTGAGTCAGATTAATGGAGACAATCAACCTTTATATGTTATAGATGGTGTTCCTTTTATTATTAGTCCACAAGGTTTAGATGGAGGTAATTTTAGAGAAAATCCATTACTAAGCATTGATCCTAGTAATGTTGAACGTGTCGATGTTTTAAAAGATGCTTCTGCTGCTGCTATTTATGGTTCACGTGCTGCAAATGGTGTTATTCTTATTACCACAAAGAAAGGAAAAAAAGGAGAGTTGCCACGATTATCATTTTCGGTAAGTTCAACAATTCAAAATCCTGTTAAAAAGCATAAATACTTGAATTCTTCAGAATGGAAAAAATTTATGACAAGGAGTGCTCAATATACTTTAGACAATTCAAGTTACTCTGATTTTTATTGGCCTTATTTATATAAAAATGAATTAAGTATTATTGATGGATCGTTTTTTGGTAACGAGGATACTGATTGGCAAGACCGCATTATTAATAAAAATACACTTTGGACTAAGTATAGTGTGAGTTTAGCTGGAGGAACGGAAAAAACCAATTATATTATTTCGGGTTCTGTAAGTAATCAAGAGGGAGCATTAATTAAAAACAAGTTCAATCGTTATAATTTTAGTTCTAGTATTAGTTCACAAGTTGTAGATTATTTTAAAGTTGGAGGATCTATAAATTATAATTACACTGTTGATAAATCATCTGATATCAATAGTTTGAAATTAGGGAACTTTAGACCAGATATTGCTCCACGAGACGAAAAGGGTAATTACACTACTTATGCATCATCTATTGGGAATCAATACAACATACTTGGTAAAGAAGGTCGTAATAAAAACAAGAGCATTGGTAAAAGTGTATTTAGTTCTGTTTATGGTGAATTAAATATCGTAGATGGATTAAAGCTAAAGACTCAGCTTAATGTTAGTTTACATGACGATAAGACAACTAAGTTTGTTCCTTCATATAACAACTTGTATAATGAAGTATATAAGCAATTATATGGAGCAACTTTAGGTGTACATTCAAATTCATCATGGTCAAGTTCGTTTGTGAATACTTTAAGTTATATTAAAACTTTCAGTGATATCCACAGGGTTAATGCTGTATTAGGTGTAGCATGGGATCACTCTAGACAAGATTATGAATCTTTAAGTTATAGAGGTTTCCCTGATAATGACAATTTAATTAATACAGGATCTTCTTCTCATGTTGAATTTCCAAAGGATAGTCATATTGAGAATGGATTAAATTCAATGTTTGCTCGAATAAATTATACTTATAATGATAAGTATTTAGCAACATTTACAGCAAGGAGAGATGAATCAACAAAGTTTGGTCCGGGAAATAAAGCAGGATTTTTCCCTTCAGGAGCTCTAGCATGGAATATGCATAATGAAGATTTTCTTAAGGACAATAAAATTATAAATAAGCTTAAATTAAGAGCAAGTTTAGGTAAGACAGGTTCTGATAATCTTCCTTCATTTAGTTATTTAAATTATCACAATCCGAGTAATTTTTATAATAATAAAAATGGAATAATTACAACAGGAGTTCCAAACAAAAACATTAAATGGGAAACAACTAATCAGCTGGACCTAGGTGTCGATTTCGGCTTATTGAACAATAAAATAAATGGAGAGATTGTTTATTTTGAAAAAAACACATCTGATATTATTTTGTATGTACCAGTACCGGGTGAAACTGGTGATGCTTATTGGAATAACAATATAGCTGATATCACTAATAAAGGATGGGAATTTTCTATTGGTGGTGATGTCATTAGAAAAACAGATTTTGCTTGGAATACGACATTTAATGTCTCATTTATTAAAAATGAAGTTACAAGTTTAAACAAGGGTACACAAGGTAGATATGGGAGTGCTGGAATTATTGAAGGAGAGCCTATTGGTGTTATCGAAGGTTATGATGTTGTAAAGATTGCGCAAAGCCAAGAGGAAATAGCCAAATTGAATGCGGATTCACCTGATGGAACTTATTTCTCTAGTTTACTTGCACCCGGAGATTATATTTTTAGAGATGTCAATGGTGATAAAAAAATTAATGAGAGAGATAAAATTGCATTAGGTGATGGAACTCCTGACTTTTTTGGAGGATGGAGCCATAGATTCACCTATAAGAATTGGCAATTAGGTATGAATTTCACATTTGTTTCAGGAGTTGATAAAGAATATCTAAGTCCTAATTTAGATTGGTCATCAATCAATTATAATGCGAATCTTGAGCGTGATGTTCTTAGAAAAACATGGTCACCTGAGAATCCTGATGCACATTATGCGAGATTTGGATCTCAATCAATGAGTTTAGATTCAGGAAACTCTAGATCGGTACATGATGCATCATTTATAAAATTTCGTTCTGCATCTATTAGTTATAGTTTACCAACTAGTTTATTAAAAACGATAGGAATAAAGCAAGCAAAATTATCATTAGCAGGGAATAATTTATTCACAATTACAAATTATCCCGGTTTAGATCCTACGTCGCTGAATACGCAAGATTTTTCAAACACGAGTTCTCAGACAACAGATCGTGGATTTTCTTATCCTAACACACAATCTTTCACATTCAGCATTAATGTAACTTTATAATATAATCAGACACTTTGAAATTATGTATAAATATAAAATTATGGTAATAGGTATATGTAGTCTCTTTTTGATTACTATGTACTCTTGTGATCTAACCGAAAGTATAGATGACTACGAACCTTTGTATTCATTAGAATCTGAAAATTCTATTATTGACGAAGAAACATCTGAATTAGCTATAAATGGAGTCTACTCTATTTATAGATCAAACCCTATTGATATAACCATTATTAATTTATTGAGTCCATTTGCGAATCCTCCAGCTTATTCTTTATCTAATGAAGAGTACGTAGGTTGGTTGAATATGAATCCTATAGTTAGTGGCCAAATGTCTACAGATTTTTATTCTTCACATTATAAGGCTATAAATAATTGTAATTGGATAATTGAGAAAGTTACAGGTTTATCTGATAACGCTTTTATGACAGATAATAGAAAAGACGAAATTGTTGGCGAAGCTAAGATTCTAAGAGCGATGAGTCATTTTTATCTTTTAAGATTATATGGTCAGTTTTATGATGTTGATTCAAAATACGGAATTGACATTAGACTTACTCCTGTTAAAAATGCATCAGCTTATGCAAGAAAGACAGTACTTGAATCATACGAAGCTATTATTAAAGATCTTGATGAAGCTATACTATTAGCTCCAGAACTTAGAGTAAACAAAGCTTACGTAAATAAAATGTTTGCAAAAGGATTGAAAGCTAAAGTTCTTTTATATAAAGGAGACTATTCTGAAGCAGCAAAAATTTCTAAATCGATAATTGATAATACGGATAATATTTTTGCACTTGAGTCTAATTTTAAGGATATATTTTATCCTAAAGGTTCAACTAGTATTTTTAACAAACCTGAAGTGTTGTTTGGATTTGCTGGTATATCAGGTGGACAAAATTCCCTTTATTTAAATTACATATTTGGTAATTATGGTATAAATTTGAATCAAACCTATATGAATGAAGTTGGTTTATCTGTTAATATAAATGGACAATCAATTAGTTATGCTGGTAATCGTATTACAGATATTTTCCCTTCAAATATGCAAGGTTCTTATAAAATAGATAAGTATGATTTATATAGTACAGGTAGTACCGAAACTTATTCAATGTGGTATCAAATGCGTATGTCTGAAGTTTATTTAATTCATGCTGAAGCTGAAGCTAGATCTAAAAATAATGTTACTTCAGAAGCTTTGAATGCACTTAATGCAGTAAGAACTAGAGGTGGAGCAACATCGACAGGAGAAGATGGTTTTGAAGTATATCCTGAAGATATTTTACTTGATCAATTCTTAACAGCTGTTCGTTATGAGAAATTAGTTGAATTAACTTTTGAGGCTGGAGAAAATTGGTTTGACTTAGTTCGCTATGATTATATTGATGGTTTTGAAAATGGTTTTAAAATCTCAGATTTAAAAGTTACAGCGACTAATTCCGATAAATTCATTTTGCCTATTCCCTTAAGCTCAATAGAAGCAGGTGGAGGTATTGTAGAACAAAATCCTTCTTATTAATTTTTTATAACCCATCACTAATATTTAGTGATGGGTTATCATTTTATAAAAATATAAAGTATGAAACGAACAATCACATTATTATTAGGCTTACTTATAGGTTCAAGCTTGTTTTCTCAAGGAATAAAATTTGATCATATAACATTTAAAGAAGCTCTTGTTAAAGCTAAATTAGAAAACAAGATGATCTTCATGGATTGCTATACATCGTGGTGTGGACCATGCAAAAAGATGGCAAAACAAGAATTTACCAAAAGTAATGTAGGGGAATATTTTAATTCAAATTTTGTTTGTCTTAAAGTAGATATGGAAAAAGGAGAAGGTGTAGATCTTAAGAAACGATTTAATGTCAAAGGATTTCCGACACTTCTTTATATAGATTGTAAAGGAGAAATAGTAAGTACGAGAGTTGGAGCAGTGGTTGCAGAAGTTTTAATATCAGATGGTAAATCTGCCTTAAATCCAGATGATAAATTAGAAATACTTGCAGCTAAATATGAAAAAGGCGATAGGGATAATAAATTGGTAATAAAATATATTGATCATTTACTTAAAAACCAAATGTTTGATTTATTAAATATAGTTGCGACTAATTTTATAGATAGCCTTTCAAATGAAGATTTATTTGTTTTAGAAAATTTCGAATGTTTTTTGAAATTAGGAACAGAATTTAATAGTGATAAGCACAAATTTGTAAAAAATAATAAAGACAAGTTTATTCTATTAACAGACAAATTAGTTGTGAAAGGGTTTTTAATAAAAACTTTCTTTTCTTATTTAAGGGAACTTTCTAAAGGAACAGATAAAGAGAAACTTGATTTATATGTTGCTGATTTTAAACAAGAATTTTCAGATAAAATATATATCCCATTTATAGGTGATGTATATAGAGATTTTTATAACACAAATAATCAATACGATAATTGGATTGATGAATGTGAAAAAAACTTAGAATATTACGAGATAGAAGAGGTTTCTAGATATTGTAATTCCTGTCTCTATTATTCAGGTGAAATTACCAGTAACCCTATATTTTTAAAATCAGAAAGAACAACAGATTTAATTATTAAATGGGCAGATAGAGCTTTACCTTATTCTAAAAATCCTGAGCAAGTTTTTGGTTTTTTAGCCTACTATTATAAAATAATAGGAAATAAAAAAGAAGCTATTTCTAATGTAAATGAATCTATAAAAGTATGTATAGATAAAAATGGGAAGTTCTTTGAGGAATTAGAGAAAATGAAAAAGGAAATTGAGGATATGTAGTGTAAATATAGTTTATGATATTGTCTCAATAAATATTAGTGCGTGATTATTGACGTATATTAATGGAGAGATTAAGTGTATACATAGTTTATATATATAATTTACTGGTGTTTGTTAGTGTGTTGATGGTACTGCATAGTCTTTATTATTTTGAGTTTGTTGGCAATATGCATGTAATAGATAAAAGTCTCAAGATACTTATGCCATTTACAGTAAGCAGAGTAATGCAATAAGAGCGAAATACAAGGATGTGATGGAATAATTGTATAAGCCAAGCAATATGCAAGAGAGAATGGCTGAGTTGATAAAAAGCTTGAGCCTTAAGAAAAAAAAAGAATTTTTAAACGAGAAATTCATTAATGAATACTCTTCTTCGACGTATACTGCTAGTTTTGTTGTAAGAATTTTTTCAAAAAGGAAGGCTCTTACGATCCTATTACTGCTGATAGTAAAAACAATCTTTATCTGGCATCAAAAGAAAAAGGTTTGGTAAAATGCATTTCACTTAACTAATCTTTATTACTTACAATTAAATTGACAATAAAGGCCTCCAATTCTAAAGTTGGAGACCTTTTATCATAAATAAGATCCCCCCTCTCAGCGCATCCAAAAACTGAGAGAGGAAGAGTTCAACTTTCAAAATCATCAGCTATGCAAAAAAAACAGTGTTGTTTAAATAGTATTTCTGATGTAATAAAGTTTCTGTTATGAATAATGAAAATCACATTGGGCTCATTTTTTCCTGTCCTTATTTGGATGAAATGAATGATTGTCCATTTAAGGAGTTTCGTTTGACTAATTGTATCACTAAAAGGTTGTACAATTGGAATGAAATATCTGAATCTGAATTTGAGTATCTGATCCACAAACATATTGTATGTTTTGCTTCAAGGGAAAATGGAGCTTCTGATATGAACTCTGATGTTAAGGATGATTTAAATCTAAATTCTGGTGAAAGGATTTAGTTAGGTGTGTTTCAGCAAACTAAAATGATAAGCTAGTTTATTGAATCATGTTGTTTGTGTGAGCCATCCAATCTAAAAAAAAAATGGGGGCTTTCACCATAAATAAAATCACCCCTCTCAGCGCATCCATACTGAGAGAGGTGATTTTTTTGTATTAACTAGGTATAACTAGGATTCAATTAAATCGTCGGCTGAGTTTTGTGACGATTTAGGTTTTGGTAAGCTGTATTTTGCAAGTTGGACAGCATCATCGCTATAAATGATTTGCGCAATTTCGCTAATTGGCTTTACCAATGTGTACACCTTATTTAGGCGATCAACTCGTTCTTGAGCAATAACGACACGCTCTTTCTTGAATTTTTCCTGTTTAATGTTTTTCTTTTTCAGGTTTTGAGCATCAATCATTAAACCATCGATAAGGGCTTCGTTGCAACCTTCTGCTACAAGTTCAGTCTTGTGTTCAACAGCTGTTCCGGCATTTCCTTCCATAAAAAGAATCACCTTCGGTTGCGAATTATGCACTTTCTCTATATCGTTAAAACCAAACTGGTTTTGAACCGCCTTATTATTTTAAAAGGCTTTACGAACGAAATAAGAAATCGTTTTATAATCGGTGTTACCTTTTCCCATGGCATTAAGCACGTTTTGTTTGTGCTCAGTCATTTGATCTATAATTACCTGATCCGATTTAAGTGCAGTTACAACGTCAATTGCATTTTTAATTGTTGCTCCGTAATCAATAGTGAAGGTAGAATCAAAAGCTGAAAAAGTTGCTACATCGATAGGGTACATGGAAACTACAACTCCTGAAAATTGCAAAAGATGAGCTTCTGGCATTTTAAATAATCTATCGTTAATAGGCATAAATTAAATATTTGGGTATTATAAAATGGATGCTTCATAATCCGAAATAAAATTCGGTAGTAAGAGAGTCGGAAAATAGAGGCTTCTTATAAAAACTCCATTTTCAAAGGATTATTATTATTATTATTTACGGCGAACACCCAGTCAAAATGGCGAGTATTCAGCGGGTTTGGGTGAGCAATTTACAAATCGGGCGAGCAATCGTCGAAGGGCTAAAATTTCGGGCGAGCAGTGATTGAAATATTTACATACTGTTCTGTCTTCGCTTATTCTTCGGCCCCTAATATTATGGGCATTTCCTGTTCTTTTTGATATGTATTAGTTTTATTATGTCTGTTTTAAATGGTTCAAAATTTTATTTCGGAGCCTATTGTCTGCTTCTTAATGTCATTATAACTGCTATTCTTAACTTTATTCGTAATAAGGATAAGGCTTTTTATTTACTATTATTTTTTGCAATATTGAAATTAAGTAAAATAAATAGAATTACTACTTGTCAAATCTATCAAGTTTATGAAAAGTAATTTGTTTGATTATGTTTAATAGTTGTTAATTGGTTTTGTTCATGCGTTGAACCAAGTATTTATAAGATCAGCTTTCTTTTGATGTAAACTTCTCATAGGGGAGTTGACCTTTTATATGTACAGTATTTGTTGGGTATGTATTCAATCTCTAACTAAAAAATAATTTACATTCTCCAAATTTTCTCTATATTGGCAGCAAGCAAACACTATTTTTAATAAAGAAGCAGACAATCGTTTGATGGAAATCGATGAGGAAATATTGTTGAAAGGCATAGCAGACAGGAATCAAAATACCTACCGATTACTGTATGAGCAGTTCCATGTGCCTCTGTTTCGTTTCGCTGAATCTTATGTGTGTTGTCCAGGTATTGCCGAAGACATTGTTCAGGATGTTTTTATTAAGCTCTGGGAAAACAACAAACTTAAAATCTCAAAATCTTTACGTGCCTATTTATTCTTTATGACACGTAATGCTTCTCTAAATTACCTCAGAAAAATTCAGATTGAAGATAAAAAGAAGTTGATATTGATGGAAGCACAAGTACTTTCGGAATCTATTGAGATAAATATGGATGAGGAAATATCAGAACGCATAAAAACAGCAATAAAAGAGTTGCCAGAACAATGCCAGAAAGTCTATTCATTATCGCTTTATGGAGGACTGAAATATGCTGAAATTGCTGAAGAAATGGGAATCTCTATAAATTCGGTAAAAACCCAAATGCGTCGTGCCAAACAGCAAATGAGAAGCAAGCTTTATCGTCTTCGCGATATGATGATTCTTTATTCTCACGTCTTTTTCCAAAGAAAATAGGGCTTTCAGCCAAATTTTCACCTTCTAGTTTTCTTTTTATTGAAAAAAAATCAAAAAGCTTGTTAACCTTATTGAATTATCTGTGTCTTTAGAGTGTATGTTTCTCAATTTTGAGAGAACCTTTAGATACAAATGATGAAGAAGATCGATATAGAAATACTTTTACGGGTGATAGACGGTAAGGCAACCGCTATGCACGAGAAAGAATTTAATGCATGGCATGCCACTTCTCAAAGTCATAAAGCCTACTTCAAAAAATTAAAGGCTCATCGCAATAGAAATATTGAGGATTTTGATCTTGCACTTGTTGACAAGCAGACCGATGCCTTTATTTCCAAACTTACATCTAAGAGAAAGCAGTTATTGATTGGAACTGTTTTAAGATATGCAGCGGTTATTCTTCTACCTCTGGCAGTTGGCGCTACTTTGTGGTTTTACACGGGGGCAAATTTCGACGAGCAATTTGCTGGACAATCTTTGCTTGATGTTAAGAAACAAGATAAAACCATGCTGATTACTTCATCGGGAAATTCTTATGAATTGACTAAAGGAGTTGAAAAGAAAATTCAAATGAGCGAAGGTGTGAATTTAGGATCGGACCTTGCTGAGGAGATGGTTTATGCGAATACAACTCCCAAAACAGAACAAATAGCCTATCATACTTTACGTACAGCCAGTGGTGACGATTATAAAATTGAATTGTCTGATGGAACCGTCGTGCATTTGAATTGCAAGTCTGAGCTAATATATCCTGTTACTTTTGGTGAAGGCGCTAGAGTCGTGAAACTAAAAGGAGAGGCTTATTTTGATGTCACTAAAACGGGGCAGACTTTTCAGGTTGAAGTCAATAATATGAATATTGAAGTACTTGGAACTCGGTTTAACGTAATGGCTTACGATGATGAAGACGCCATGGAAACCACATTGGTTAGTGGTAAAGTAAAGGTGAATGTGACTGATGTGGGCATGCGCAAGAGTATTCTACTCGCACCTGGCGATCAGGCCAGCTGGAATAAGTTTGGTAAAAGTTTAAAGAGTGATGAGGTGAATACAGAATTATATACCTCTTGGATTAATGGTTATTTGCGATTCGAAAATCAGCCTTTGGAGGATGTTATGCAAGATATTGCACGTTGGTACGATGTGAAAATATTTTATCAGAACGAATCGCTTAAGAATAAAAAGTTGAGTGGTAAGTTGTACAAAATGGACGACTTTGATACCATTTCAAGTATGTTGGAGAAGATTTCAGGATTGCGTGTTGTAAGAAACAAGAACGCCGTCGTGATTTCGAATAAATAAAAAAGAATCGAAAAGTGCGCTAACACTTTCCGATTCAGTACAGATAATGAATACCCTGCAAGGTATTCCATGTTTAACTACTTATTTTACAAATGTATGAAAAATTTCTTTTCTCGAACCCCATCCCCTCATTTACTGAGATGGATGAGAACATTAAAAACTATGAGAAACATTATTGTGTTAATCATTTTATTCGGTCAGCTAGCGAATGCCTCGGTGCTTTCGCAAAGTAGAATGAATGTGGAACTTAAGAATTCGACTTTCAAAGAGTTAATTGATCTGATCGAAGAGCAGACAGATTTTGGTTTTCTCTACGATGTAGAGCAAATGCGAGAGATTAACTCGATTAATCTAAGTGTGAAAAATGAGTCTATTGAGACTATTTTGGATATGGCTCTTGAAGGTACTGATTTTACTTATGTGCTTGAACACGATATGATCTTAGTTACCAAGCGTCCTCCTCAGCCAGTTCAAAAGCAGGAAACAAAAAAGCTAAAAGGAACCGTTAAAGATGCTGATGGAAATACCTTACCAGGTGTGTCTGTGGTTGTGAAAGGAACAACTATTGGAACGACAACCTTAATGGATGGTACTTATAAGCTTAAAATTCCTAAAAAAAGTAAAACGATAGTTTTCTCTTTTATTGGAATGATCCCTCAACAGGTGCAGTATGTAGGGCAAGAGGTTATAGATATTAAACTTCTAGAAGATACTAAGAATATTAAAGAAATAGTTGTAACAGGATATCAAACTATTTCAAAAGAGCGTGTAGCTGGATCTTTTACAATTCTTAATGAAGAAAGATTACAAGATCAAATATCATCAAATGTACTTACATCGATAG
This sequence comes from Labilibaculum sp., assembly GCA_016743925.1. GTDB lineage: Bacteria > Bacteroidota > Bacteroidia > Bacteroidales > Marinifilaceae > Labilibaculum. The sequence goes on along the minus strand of JADGFH010000040.1, from coordinate 1,431 downwards.
CACTGGCAACACCCGGACTTCGTTTAGGTAATAATGGAGAAATACAAATTAGAGGTATTGGAACATTTATGTCCGATCAATCTCCACTTATTGTAATTGATGGATTTCCTGTAGAGAGTAAAAATTCAGCAGGAAATATTATAACTGACCAAATAACAGAATTAGTTAATCCTGATGATATCAAGTCGATAACTGTATTAAAAGATGCATCAGCATCTTCTATTTATGGTGTTCGTGCATCTAATGGTGTTATTGTTATTGAAACTAAAAGTAAATCTAAAAAGAATTTTGATGTAAAGTTATCATCTAAGCTCTTTTATAGGGACTTTAGCGATATTAGAGATTTAAACGGAGCATCAACAAAAGATGTTATAGATTTTGGAATTAATAGAATAGAAAATGGAATTGTTCAATATCATGGGAAAAACAATGCCCAAGGTTATAACAATCCTAGCCTATCAAATTTATATAGAGATCATGAAAACGGTGATCTTTCGGATGAAGATTATAAAGTAGGATTGGATAATTTAGCGAAACATGATCTTGTTAAAGAGTATAACGATGCCTTTAAAAGAGCTGCTGTAACGCAAATGCATTCATTAAATTTTAGTGGTAGTAATAAGAAAATTGATTATTACTTATCTCTAACTTACGATAAAAATAAGGGATCAAATATTGGTCAAGAATCTGAACGAGTTGCATTGCAGTCAAGAACTAAGTTCAAACTAGCGGATAACTTAAATATATCTTTGAATATTTATCATTCTGAAAAAAAACATGAAGCTTTTAAACTTCCTAATCTCAATTCATATGATGTATGGGAATCTTATTACGATGAAGATGGAACCCCTAAAGATGTAAGATCCACATATTCACCTAATAGAGTTAATTTTATGTTGAGTCAGGGACTTTTAGATCCAACTAACGTTGCTCTTTTAGATTATAAGAACGAAAAATATGAAAGTGAAAATAAACATACAAGATTTCAAACATCACTAAATTATAATATAAGCCCTAACATTAGATTTTCTTCAAAGTTGCAATATGAAGGTGGTAGTCAGTTTAATACAAATTATGCAAACGAAAATTCATATAAGTTTAGAAGATCGTATAATACTTATACAGTAGCGACACCAGAATTTATTGAAGGAAATTTAGAATATAGCTTAATAAATTATCTTCCTTTTGGAGGAATCTATGATGAGACAAGAAGTGAATACAAAAATTATAATATACAAAACCTTTTAAGTTATGATTATGTAATAGGAGATAAGCATAAGATAACAGGATTATTTGGTCATGAGTTGAAACAGTTGAAAAATAAATATACTAGATATGAAACTAGATATGGTTATAATCCTGAACTTTTAACTTATGCACAAGTACCTGAAGAAAGGGTACAATACAATGGTGCTAAAGAAGATTTTAGAC
>JADGFH010000773.1 GCA_016743925.1 Labilibaculum sp. | reverse complement strand
GGTTGTACTAATTTATTTTGAAAATTAAGATTTTAATTATTAGGCTTTCACATTATCAATAATGTGTGTATTTAAAGAATTTATTATTAGTTAAATTAAACTACAATACATATTTAAATAAATGAAAAGAATTCTCCTTATTTCCTACCTGTTATATATTTTCCTGTTTATGAGTTGTAATACTTCAAAACAGAATTATACACAATTTGTTGATCCCTTTATAGGAACCGGAGGACACGGACATACCTATCCTGGTGCACAAGTTCCATTTGGTATGGTTCAATTAAGCCCTGATACCCGAAACGATGAATCATGGGATGGTTGTGGAGGCTACCATTATTCCGATTCTTCAATTATTGGTTTTAGTCATACTCATTTATCAGGTACAGGAGTATCTGACTATGGTGATGTTTTACTGATGCCCATAACTAGTAAACTTAATCTAAATTCAGGAACAAGTGAAAATCCTGATGAAGGTTATCGTTCACATTTTTCACCCAAAACTGAAATAGCTTCTCCTGGCTATTACTCAGTATTTCTAGATGACTACCAAGTAAAAGTAGAACTAACAGCTACCGAAAGAGTTGGTTTTCATCGTTACACATTTTCAGAAACAGGAAATGTTAATATATTGCTCGATTTGATACATCGAGATCCTGTGATTGATTCCGAAATTGAAGTTGCTGGCCCCAAAACTATTCAAGGAAAAAGAAGATCAAAATATTGGGCAGGAGATCAACATTTATTTTTCGCAATTGAATTTTCAAAGCCCTTCCATTCAACAAAGATCTATAAGGATCGAAAAAAAACAGCTTCCCTTACAAGTGGAAAAGGAAAAAATCTACAATCAACAGCTCTTTTTTCTGTTCATAAAGGCGAACAACTTGAAATAAAAGTTGCTCTATCATCTGTAAGTGCCGAAAATGCCCGAAAAAACTTGGAAGCGGAATCTATAGATATTAATTTTGATGAGGCCCAACAAATAGCAGGTGTTAAATGGAATAATAGTCTTAGTAAAATTGAAGTTGAAGGCGGTTCTACAAAAGAAAAAAGAATATTCTATTCAGCTCTTTACCATTCATTACTAACGCCTAATATTTCCCAAGATGTTGATGGTAAATACAGAGGTATGGATGGAAAAATACATCAAGCAAATGGTTTTACAAACTACACCGTATTTTCCTTATGGGACACCTTTCGTGCTTTACATCCATTGTTAAGTATTATAGAACCTGAACGAACAGGTGATTTTGCACAATGCTTGGTTCAAAAGAGCAAAGAATATGGAGAATTACCGATGTGGGAACTGGCCTCAAACGACACCCGATGTATGATTGGTTATCATGCTGTATCGCTTATCGCCGATGCGTATGCTAAAGGCATCACTAATTTTAATATTGAAGAGGCTTATGTTGAGATGAAGAAAACTGCAATGCTCGACAAACGAGGCTTAAAAGCTTATAAAACTTTAGGTTATGTACCTTCAAATAAAAGTAGTCAGGCTGTTTCTAAAACTCTAGAATATGCATACAACGATTGGTGTATTGCACAGGTTGCAAAAGCATTAAACAAACAAGAGGACTACGATTATTTTATGAATCGTGCTTCTAACTACAAAAATATCTACGATGCTTCAGTAGGATTCATGAGAGCTAAAAATGATGATCATTCTTGGGTTCAAGATTTCGATCCAACAGCAGTTGGTTACAATTACACGGAAGGAAACTCATTTCAGTATAGCTTATTTGTTCCTCACGATATTGCAGGTCTCACAAAATTATTAGGTGGTAAAAAAGAACTTGAAAATTGGCTTGATCATTTATTTACAACCGAAATGAAACACGATTTGGGTGAAGATACGGACGTGAGTGGTTTAATTGGGCAGTATGCTCATGGAAACGAACCAAGTCATCATATGGCGTATTTGTATAACTATGCCAATGCAGCATGGAAAACCCAAGATATGGTTCGTAATATAATGAATACGCAGTACAACAATACGCCAGCAGGTTTGTGTGGAAACGAAGATTGTGGGCAAATGTCTGCCTGGTATGTTTTAAGTGCTATCGGTTTATATTCAGATTGTCCAGGATCTCCAACTTACTCAATTGGATCTCCAATCTTCGATAAAATAAGCCTGAATTTGGATAATGGAAATACATTTGTAATAAATGCAAAAGACAATAATGCCAAGAATAAATATGTGCAGTCCGCTACTTTAAATGGATCAAGTTGGAACAAAAGCTTATTATTCCATTCTGATATTACTAAGGGAGGAGAACTTAATTTGCAAATGGGACAAGAGCCTAATGAGAACAGGGCTATTATAGAATCTGATTCTGGATCAGGATATAAAACTTCACCTATAGTTTACTTAAGTGAATCATCTGATATTTTTATTAATAATTTTATTGTTGATATTAAATGTGATGACCCTGAAGTTGAAATCTTTTATACTATAGATGGTTCAATTCCATCTAAGACAAGTAAGAGGTTTGAAAAGGCTTTTTCTATTTCAGAAAGCACTCCTTTAAAAATGCGCTCATACAAAGAAGGCTGTCAGCCTGGTTACGTTGTTAATCGTCAAATTAATAAGCAAAAAGCACTCGATATAAATAAATCTGAACTTGAGAAAGGACTTCGCTATTCGTATTACGAAGGCATTTATAGATCTGTTTATGATTATGCATTAGATATACCCGTTAAAAAAGGTGTAGTTGCCATACCAACACTGGATATTTGTATTAGAAATGAATGGATTGGAATTCAATTCGAAGGTTTTGTTAACATCCCTAAAAGTGGAGAGTATACATTTTATATGTCATCAAACGACGGATGTAAACTAATGATTGATGGGGAAGAACAGTTCGAAAGTGATGGTAGAAAATCACATGCTTTTGGACAGCAAACCAGTTTGCAATTAGCTAAGGGGTTTCATAAAATCCAAATGGGTTTTTATCAATGTTCAGATAATATGGACTTGGTAGTTGAGTGGGAAGGTCCAAGTATATCACGACAAGTTATACCTAAGAACGTTTTTCTGCATCAGAAAAACTGATATTCACAATTAATAATTGTAAAATTAATAAGGCACTTAAATTTAGTTAAGTGCCTTATTATAT
>JADGFH010000772.1 GCA_016743925.1 Labilibaculum sp. | reverse complement strand
AGCTTGGCTTGATGCGGGGAATGCAAGTACGCATCTTTTGTTTGGAAAGCTTAGAGTGTTTTCATTCTATTCTGACGCTGGTCAATTTGGGGCAGCTCAAGGACATGCAGGTGTTGTGTTTGTTCTATTAGCACTAAGTCAAAAACGATCTCGTCGATTAAAAATATTTTATATTATTGCTGGTGTGCTTGGTTTATATGGTTTGTTGATATCGGGAACGCGGGGAGCTATTGCAGTTCCTGTTATGGGCTTTGCTTTATATACGGTTTTGCAAAAAAGGACTAAGCTAATTCTTCTGGGGGCAATTATGGGAATTAGTGTTTTGGTGTTTTTTAAATATACGACCATTGCGCAAGGAAACCCTACGGTGCGAAGAATGCGAACAGCATTTGATCCTAATAATGCATCGCTTCAGGTTCGACTAGCTAATCAAAGAAAATTAAAATCATATTTGGCTTCTAGACCATTGGGAGGAGGTATTGGTTCGGCAGGAAACTGGGGCTTAAGATTTACACCACATACATTTTTAGCTAATACACCAACGGATAGCTGGTATGTCATGATTTGGGCAGAACAAGGAGTTATTGGTCTTTGGTTGCATCTGTTTATTTTGTTTTATATTCTAACCAAATCGGTTTATATCATCATGTTTAAATTAAAAGATGAGGAGATAAAAGGGATGCTAAGTCCTCTAGTTTGTGGCTTTTTTGGGATTATGGCAGCTTCTTATGGCAATGGAGTGCTAGGACAAATGCCAACAGGCTTGCTAATTTATTCGAGTATGGGTTATCTCTTTTTAGGTAAGAAATTAGAGAAAGAGAATTTGGCACTTAAGGCGAAAGAACAACTTGAATTAGCGCAAAGCAACTAATAAAATTGAATGACTAGATTATTATATATAAATGATTTTATGAATATTTCGGGAAAGTGTTTTTATTGATTTTAATTAATTAAACGTAATTCCGAAAAATATACTAAAGCATATGGAATACAGGAATATATCAGATTTAAATCAGACTATTCTTAAAAGGTTAGATGTACTGCCACGCGATTTTGATTTAATAATTGGCATCCCAAGAAGTGGAATGCTTCCTGCAAATTTATTAGCGCTTTATCTTAACAAACCTTATACAGATATTGATTCATTTTTAAATGGTCATATATATAAAGCTGGAGAGCGAGGGCAATTTTTCGATATCAAAAGCTTTAAAAAAGTTCTTGTTGTTGATGACAGTATTGCTTCAGGATCAGCAATGAAGAAAAGTCAGAAAAGACTGGAAGAAGCTGCGGAAAATTTCGACTTAAAATACTGTGCTATCTATGTGGTTCCAGGAAAAGAAAAGTTGGTCGATTATTATTTTGAATCGGTTGCCTTACCTCGATATTTTCAATGGAATGTATTTAATCATACCACCCTTGAAAAAGCTTGTTTTGATATTGATGGAGTACTTTGTGTGGATCCAACAGAAGAACAAAATGATGATGGAGAAATATATACAGATTTTGTGTTGAATGCTCCACCACTTTATATTCCTGGTGCTAATATTGGAACAATTGTAACATCACGTCTTGAGAAGTATAGAAAAGAAACGGAGATTTGGTTGGATAAACACAATGTGAAGTACAACAAGCTTGTTATGCTCGACCTTCCAAATAAGGAGGCACGACAAAAAGCAAATAGTCATGGACAACACAAGGCTAAAACATATGCGTCTGAACCTTACGTTTTAATGATTGAAAGCGATTTGGCTCAATCTATAGAAATTAACAGACTGACAAAAAAACCAGTTTTGTGCACAGCAAATTTTGAAATGATTTTTGATTCACAATCACTTAAGTATAATATTAAAAGTGGGAAGCATTTTCCTTTCTTAAGAAAAGTAGCTTTAAAAATTAGAGATAAAATCCGTAAGAACTAATCCTGAGTAATTGTGTCGGTTTAAGGAGTAGATTTTAATATTAAATAGGCTAAAGATGAGTGATAAAAAAAATATTGTTTGTGTATCAAATACTACTTGGGAAGGTTTTTATACAAAATCAACTGTTCAATTGGTTTCTTTACTTGCAAAATCTAATAAGCTACTTTTTGTAGAATATCCTTTTACAATTAAAGATTTGATTTTCACCATTATGGGGAAAGGGAGAGCTCCTGTTGCCAGAATGTTAGGTTTGAAAAGCCGCTTGGTAAAAAAAAACTCTACATTTAACACAGAGGTAAATCATTTGGTTTTACCGCCATTGCTTCCAATTGCATTTTTTAAAAATGAGAAATTATATCAGTTCTTTTTAAATCTCAATAGCTTTTTTTATGCAAGATCTATAAAAAGAGCTTTGCGTAAATTGGAAATGGCAGACCCTGTTTCAGTGAATGCGTATAATGCCATTTACGGTAATGCACTCCTTAACAAAATAGATGAAAAACTCAATATTTACTATTGTTATGATGGACCAGATGTAAGAAGATATGGTGATAGAGCCATTGTTTCAGATCATTCCTTTGCTGAGAACGTAGACGGTGTTATTACAACTTCTGATTTTTTAGCAGAGTCGATGAATCATCTCAATCCTCAAACAAAGGTGGTTAAGAATGGGGTCGATTTTCAAGTGTTTAATAAATCAGCAAAAAACTCTCTAAGGGGAGCGGCAAAAAAGAAGGTTGGATACATTGGAAGTCTTGATCATCGGTTTGACTTGGAAACAATGGAATATACAATTCTGCAATTAGCGGATTATGAATTTGAGTTTGTTGGCGATTTAATGAATAAGAAAATTCATGAGGTATTGGCTCATTATCCAAATGTTACTTTTCTGCCACCAGTAAAACCTCATGAAGTTCCTGATCTTTTGAAGGATTGTGATGTTGGTTTAATTCCTTATTTGTGTACCGAATACACAAAAAATATTTATCCATTAAAGATTAATGAATATCTATCGGTTGGGGTTCCAATAGTACTAACTTCTTTTGCTCATCTGCCAGAATTTGAAAATGTTGCTAATTTCACAACTAATAAAGAGGCATTTTGTGAAGCTATTAAATCGGAGGTTGAGTTGGATACTGAAGAAAAAATTAAGACAAGAATAGAATATGCCAAGGGAACTTCTTGGGAAAGTAGAGCAGTAGAT
>JADGFH010000771.1 GCA_016743925.1 Labilibaculum sp. | reverse complement strand
ATCTGGAGGTGGCTGAGTTTGAGTTTCTAACCACGGTTTTATGGAAGCATATTGAGCATAAAAATAAGTTAAATCAGGTACTAAGTCTTTTACAACTTCCATATGAGGCAAAGGATAAATCTTAACAACATCTTTAATATCTTTAATGTACTTAGTACATGCAAGAGTATTAGTACCATCAATATTCATCGCGCAAGAACCACAAATACCCTCTCGACAAGAACGGCGAAAAGTTAAACTGGGATCAATTTCATCCTTAATTTTAATAAGAGCATCAAGCACCATTTCACCACAATCATCTAAATCTAGTTCATAAGAATCAAGACGTGGATTATCATCATTATCGGGATCCCAACGATAAATCATAAACTTCTTAACATTTTCCCCTTCGAGGGTATTAACAATTTTACCTTTTTTTACAACTGATTTTGCTGGTAATTTGAATTGAGCCATGTTTAAGTTTGATTTCTATTATTGAATATAGGTGATTTTATCATAACTATTGCTTCAAATATGGGTTGTGTAAATTTATTTTTACTGCGTTGGATAAAAAAAATGCCTCATCTGTCAGATGAGGCATTATGATTCGACTATAAAGGAGGAATGTTATGAAAATTTATGGAGCCGGTAACAGGAGTCGAACCCGTGACATCCTGATTACAAATCAGGTGCTCTACCAACTGAGCTATACCGGCAAGCAAGGGGAACGTTTGCAAACGCCGACCCCTTTTATCGAAAGAACCAATGGAGATCGGAGAGTATAATAATCGAATATAAAAAAAAATGCAAGAGTTTTTTTTAAAAATTCGGTTTTTCTTTTGCCTCATTAAAACGTATTACTGAATCAGTAATTTCTTTTTTGGCGGCATCAACACCATCCCAACCATCAAGTTTTACCCATTTATTTTCTTCTAAGTCTTTATAATGTTCAAAGAAATGAGAAATTTGTTTTAATAACATTGGTGGTAAATCATCAATACTATTTGTATTTTTATACAAAGTACACAGTTTCGTTATAGGTACTGCTAATATTTTAGCGTCTGTACCTGATTCATCAGTCATATTTAATACGCCAACTGGGCGACACTGAATAACTGAGCCACTAATAAGCGGAATTGGTGTTACAACTAACACATCTGCTGGATCACCATCTTCTGATAATGTATGTGGAATATAACCATAATTACATGGATAATACATAGCTGTAGTTAAACTAAGCCCTCTATGTCGCCATAAAGAACTCGTCTTCAGAACCGCACGTGAGACTTTCACCTCATACGGCTCCCCCCATATGGTCCTCATCGGTACCCCCTCAAATCTAAGGTTCTTGATTCGCCCTTGAATTTGCCTGTCACTTTCATTCTTTTCATGAATTCAGCGTGGTACTGGTCATGACAATGTTTGTGCATTAACACAAGGTTTGTGTATGTATCTTTTCCACCTTCATATACGAAGGTTTTGTGGTGACTTTCCATCAAGTCACCATTTTTAAACCTTGTATTACAATACCCGCACATGCCATTTTGCTTTACAAGCATCTTAGCTTTGCCCGGCGAAATATCACCATAACCTTTTGACATTCTTGTTGCCCAATATAACTCATCACCGTCATAATAAGATTTTCCTGCTATTACCTTGACGTATCTTTTGATTTTAGTATCCGAATACTTATTTAATACTTGATCAATTTGATCGTCTTTTTTTGTGGCAAAGCACCATTTTCTTTTCCCAATGGTGTGGAAATACTTACCTACTACCCATCTTTTGCCTTTAGCATGGTGCCTTCTTTTGGACCATGTCCAGAGTTTTTTCCACATCAAGTGATCTAACTTATTGAAAGTTTCTGTAGCTACGCAACCTCTATAGTAATTTGTCCACCCCTTAATAATAGGGTTTAACTTCCAAATTATGTCTTCTTGAGGTGCTGCTTTCATTTTTCTTAATACTTCTTTGATCTTAATTGAATGTGTTTCAATGGATTTTTTACTTGGTTTAATGAGTATCTTAAATCCTTGCTTGTTCGCAAACTTCTTAGCCCTGTAACCTTTGGTCTCATTATCGTAATGCCTGCAATTAAAACCTAAGAAGTCGAAACCTTCTGTGCTATGCACAATTTTAGTCTTTTCTTCTGATAATTCCAGACCTCGAACTTTTAACCATTCGGCTATAATTACTTTAGAATCTTCAATTACTTCTTTGTTCTCGTGCATTACCACAAAGTCATCGGCATATCTGACACTTCTGAATTTACCTCTATTCAACTCAGCAACTTTATATCCCCTTTCTCTTAGCTTATTGTATAAATAACCTTCCATTCCATCTAAGGCTATGTTAGCTAAAAGTGGGCTGATAATACCGCCTTGTGGTGTACCAATATCTGAGACTTGGAATTTCATATTTTCCATTACACCAGCTTTCAACCATTGACTAACAGTGTACTTCACTGTTCTTCCATCTATTAGACTTAGTAGATGTTTATGATCTATGTTATCAAAACAACCTTTGATGTCTGCATCCAGTACCCATTTCTGTTTACGAGATAGGCATTTAAAGATGTCTTCTATTGCATCGTGGCAACTATGCGCCGGTCTAAAACCGTAGCTATTAGGCTCAAAGATTGCTTCAAAGGAGGGTTCTATAGCGGTTTTTACTACACCTTGTGTCACCCTATCTTTGATAGTTGGAATTCCAAGTGGTCTTAGTTTACCGTTTTTCTTAGGTATCCATACTCTTCTTATTGGTTTTGCACGATAACTTTTGAATGATGATTGAGCTAGTTTCATTAATTCTTTAACTAACTTGACCCTTTGTAAGGGGCTTAATGACTTCACTCCATCAACCCCCGCAGTTTTTTTACCAGAATTATCTTGTGTGATTCTACGAACATTCAATATTACTGAACAACTACTTCTCAAAAGTAGCTTTCTTAAAGCTTTTGCTTGTTTAAGCTGACCAGCTTTGGTGGCTTTATAAATACGCTTTTGCAAATTAAAAACTGTTCGTTCAACCTTTTTCCAGACAATATCCTGCCATTCCCACTTAGAAGTGAGCCATGCCGGGGCTTTCTGCCCTGTTTTGTCTAAATAATGTTGATCTATAGTTTCTACTGTTATCATATTTCTATGT
>JADGFH010000770.1 GCA_016743925.1 Labilibaculum sp. | reverse complement strand
TCCTTTTTCTATCCTAAAAATTTAAAATTGATTTTATTTATGTAGATACTTTCTATATTGTTTATAATAATAAGTTTACTTCTTATAAATTATTGTTTAATTCCTTGTTTTTGTAATTTTAGTGGGCTCAAATAAAGGTGCGCTTAGTAAACCATATAAGAATGTCTTGTGCAGCTTTTTACTTGATATAGCAGAAATAAGTGCACCTATGGTGCACAATTTAACAAGTTAGCTACCATATTTTATGACAGAACCATCCATTACCATAGGAGAAATTATTGATGTTACTGAACGACAACTCTTCACTAATATTGAAACATCATCCATTTTTGAACGAAATTGTTTTAAAAGAGAGAAAGGTATTAAAAATGCGATTGATCTCTGCTTCAAACAAATTATTCAATTATCGGATAATTCTGCAACAATTAAGCTAACCAAACGCCAAGAGCTCAAAGTAAACCAATGCAATAAAAATATTTCAAAATATATCGAGGAGTTTGTATTAGAACTTGATAAAGAAAAGATTATAGATCATTGCAAACGAATAGAAGAAGATGAACTAAATATTCTTCTTCAGCCTTTTGATTTGGATATTATATATTTAATTGCAAATTCATTTCACACAGCAGTTACTACGAATATACTTTGGGCTCCTCATGTAACAATGTATCAAGCAATAGAAATATCGAAAGGGAAATTAAACCTAAACGAATTAGGTACAAATCTTCCTAAAATTCTGAGGTATATTAAAAAGGACGTATTAATTCCATTAAAAAAATCAGAAAATTTTTCTAGCTTTTATCAAAATATCAATGAGGCTATTAAATGTCATAATAAAAAACTTTATAGAGGTAGTAACTTGATACTTATTACTACTATCGAAGGAATGGTTCGCAGACTTGCTACTTATTTAGCTAAACCCCATAATTTACCTCCAGACTTTACAGAGGAGAAATTTCTTTCTTTAAATAGTCTGCTCCGAAATGTAAAATGGAAAAATGATATTGAAATCAACCCAAATAAACTTATACTTATATTAGGTGAGAGCAGATCCCCAAATGAACGTAAGCAACAGTTTTTAAATAAAGAAAACATTACTGTTGACTTAAATGTAAGATTAGATTTTTTGAAAGCTAGATTTAAAGATGATAGAGATTTAATTCTGCATGGTTCATATCAAGATTATAACCAAGATTGGAATTCATTTTTGAATTTCTCAGCTCTTTCTGAAACTTTTAATGTGTGTGATTATTATGAAAAAAAATACGGTAGCTAATCGAGTAGGCTGCCGCTAGGCAATTAGCCTAGCGGAGAACCTCTCACCATACACTGCCGCCCAATTGCATCATGTGGTTAGTCGTAAAAACAGGTAGGTAAAGCAAATAAATATATGAAAAGACAAATTTCAATCATAGCACTATTTTTAGTTTTCAAATTGAGCTCTGCTCAGGAATTGAAAACGGAATATCAAGAAGTTGTTAAGACATTCGTTGAATGCATAAAAAGTAATAACACGGAGAAATTACAAACCTTGATTGCTTATCCTCTAAGGAGAGAATATCCACTTTCTGATGTTAAGAATGGGCATGAATTCAAAAAACGATATACTGAAATTTTCGATGATAATTTAAAAAAAATAATTATTGCGTCAGTCATCGAAAATGATTGGTCTGCCGTTGGTTGGAGAGGAATAATGTTAAATCACGGGGCTCTCTGGTTGGACTATGATGGAAGATTAATTGCAGTAAATTATCAATCAAATTGGGAACTAGAAAAAAGAACTAAATTGATAGAAAATGATAAAAATTTAATTCATGAAAGTATAAGATATTTTGAAGAGCCTTGTTTCCTGGTCAATAAAATCTAAAATGAGTGAAGAACCCGATTTAATAATAAAAAATGGTAGTCGGATTCCAGAAGGTAGCGGAGGAAATCACAGGTATGAATTTAACAATGGCGACTATAAATATGAGTGTTCTATTAATATACTAGGAACCGATGATACCCCACCAGCTGACTTGATAATTTACAAGGATGATGACGAAATATTAAATGAGCCCGCAAAAATAATAAGAAAATAAAAGTACTGAAAAAAGCTAAATTTCATGAGTCTCCCGCTCCCGCACCATTGTATCGTGTGCCTGGTAAAAACAAGATAAATAACAAACTATGAAAATACTTCGATTTTTATTTATTCCATTGACTATTACACTAATTGTCAGCTGCAATATTAGTATAAAACAACATAGTAAATCAGAAATAACAACAATCAGTTCAAATAAGGACTCAATTCAGTATTTAATTGCTACAACAGATGAAAAATCTGAAGCTAGGAAAGATGCTGTTCGAAAAATGACATTTGGACCAAGTCTGACAGAAATAGCCAAAACGGACAAAGATCCAGAAGTAAGAAAATTAGCTGTTAGTAAGATGACTTTTGGGCCAAGTTTAACAGAGATCGCAAAAACAGATAAAAATGCAGAAGTTAGGAAGATGGCCGTTAGTAAGATGACTTTTGGACCAAGTTTGACTGAGATCGCAAAAACAGACAAAGATCCAGAAGTAAGAAAAATTGCCGTTAGTAAGATGACGTTTGGCCCAAGTTTAACAGAGATTGCAAAAACAGACAAAGACCCGGAGGTTAGGAAAATTGCTGTTAGTAAAATGACATTTGGACCAAGCCTGACAGAGATTGCAAAAACAGATAAAAATGCAGAAGTTAGGAAAATAGCTGTTAGCAAAATGACTTTTGGACCAAGTTTAACGGAGATAGCAAAAACAGACAAAGACCCAGAGGTTAGAAAAATTGCTGTTAGCAAAATGACTTTTGGACCAAGTTTAACGGAGATAGCCAAAACAGACAAGGACGCAGAGGTAAGAAAATTAGCTATTGAAAGGCTTAGTCAATTAGAATAAAAACTAATAATAACAACAACTATGAAAATTGATTTACTAGTTTCTTTTAGCGTGACAAAAGAAGAAGAGGCAAATGAAAGTTTAGCTTTAATACAGAGCATATTGATTGAAGGTGAAAACGTAGACTTGGCCTATTCGCATGTAAGGGATAAAGTTTGGTTTACAAATAAGAGAATTATTGCAATGGACGTTCAAGGAATCACTGGAAGCA
>JADGFH010000769.1 GCA_016743925.1 Labilibaculum sp. | reverse complement strand
GATTATAGATGATTATTTAGGGAAATGGAATTGATTTGATAGGAATGAAAATCTGAAATCTGAAAATATGTCAATGATTTTGATTTGGCATAGAATATGAAAGAGAAAGAATCGAAAAAAGAAAATAATAACTTAAAATATTAAAAAAAATGGCAGAGTTAAAAGGTAAAATACTTGCAGGAAAAATTTTAGTAGAAGTAATTCCAGCTGAAGAGAAAACTGCGAGTGGTATCATTATTCCTGATGCTGCAAAAGAAAAGCCTATGCAAGGTAAAGTAGTGTTGGTTGGTTCTGATAAAAAAGATGAGCCAATGGAATTGAAAGCAGGAGACACTGTTTTTTACGGAAGATATTCTGGAACAGAATTAAACATTAATAGTGAGGATTACCTATTGATGTCTCAAGCAGATGTTTTATACTTTGTGTAATTACTGAAAAATAAATTTCAAAAAATAATTAGAAATGGCTAAAGAAATAAAATTCAATATAGAAGCTCGTGACCTCTTGAAAAAAGGTGTTGATGAGTTAGCAGATGCAGTAAAAGTAACTTTAGGACCTAAAGGACGAAACGTAGTAATTGATCGTAAGTTTGGTGCTCCTCAAATTACTAAAGATGGTGTATCTGTTGCAAAAGAAATCGAATTGGTCGATCCTGCTGCAAATATGGGTGCACAAATGGTAAAAGAAGTTGCTTCTAAAACTGGTGATGACGCTGGTGATGGTACAACTACTGCTACTGTATTGGCTCAATCAATTGTAAATGTTGGATTAAAGAACGTGACTGCTGGTGCAAATCCAATGGATTTAAAACGCGGTATCGACATTGCTGTTAAAGCTGTTGTTGCTAACATCAAGGAGCAAGCTAGAGAAGTTGGTGATGCATTCGATAAAATTAAACAGGTTGCAAAAATTTCTGCGAATAACGACGAGACCATCGGATCTTTGATTGCAGAAGCAATGGAAAAAGTAAAAAAGGAAGGTGTAATTACTGTTGAAGAAGCAAAAGGAACCGAAACTCATGTAAAAGTGGTAGAAGGTATGCAATTCGATCGTGGATACATCTCTCCATATTTTATTACTGATGCTGATAAAATGGAAGCTGATCTTGAGAATCCATTCATTTTATTGTACGATAAGAAAATTTCTACAATGAAAGAATTGATGCCAGTTCTTGAACCAGCAGCTCAAGCTGGTCGTCCATTGATGATTATTGCTGAAGATATAGAAGGTGAAGCTTTGGCTACTTTAGTGGTGAATCGTTTAAGAGGTTCGTTAAAAGTTGCTGCTGTTAAGGCTCCTGGTTTTGGCGATAGAAGAAAAGAAATGTTGGAAGACATTGCGATTCTTACTGGAGGTATTGTAATTTCAGAAGAAAAAGGAATGAAATTAGAGCAGGCTACATTAGAAATGCTTGGTCAATCAGAGAAAATCTCTATTAATAAAGAGAACACTACAATTGTAAATGGTGGTGGCGAAAAAGATGGTATTATTGCTCGTGTAGCTCAGATTAAAACTTTAATTGAAAACTCTACATCTGATTACGATAAAGAAAAACTTCAGGAAAGATTAGCAAAATTAGCTGGTGGTGTTGCTGTACTTTATGTAGGCGCTGCTTCTGAAGTAGAAATGAAAGAGAAGAAGGATCGTGTTGATGATGCATTAAGTGCGACTCGTGCTGCTGTAGAAGAAGGTATTGTTCCTGGCGGTGGTGTTGCATACATTCGTGCTATTGCTGCTTTAGAAGGTCTTAAAGGAGAAAACGAGGACGAAACTACAGGTATCGAAATTATTAAACGAGCAATTGAAGAACCATTGCGTCAGATTGTTGCCAATGCTGGTGGCGAAGGTGCTGTTGTTGTTGATAAAGTAAAAGCAGGAGAAGGCGATTATGGATACAATGCTCGTTCGGATGTTTATCAGAATTTATTTGAAAGTGGTGTAATTGATCCTGCTAAAGTTTCTCGTGTAGCTCTTGAAAATGCTGCTTCGATTGCAGGTATGTTCTTAACTACCGAATGTGTTTTGATCGATATTCCAGAAGAAACTGCTCCAATGGCTCCTCCAATGGGTGGTGGAATGCCAGGTATGATGTAAGAGAATAAAATCTATATAATTAGCTGTCCTAAATTAATTTAGGACAGCTTTTTTTTGCCTTTTTTTATTATGACTATTAAAATAGTTGCACAACTATAGAAATAGTCATACATTAGCGCAATGAAAGAATTAACAAAGGCGGAAGAACAAATCATGCAATATTTATGGAAGCTTGAAAAAGCTTTTCTAAAAGATATAATTGAAGAATTTTCACATCCAAGACCAGCTTATACAACAATTTCAACGGTTGTAAGGGTTTTGGTTAAAAAGGGAATAATTGGTTACAATACTTTTGGGAAAGTAAATCAGTATTATCCATTGATATCGAAAAATGCTTACACTCGCGAATTTATGAAAGGAATGATGAAGAGTTTTTTCAACGATTCGGTTGGAGGATTCACATCCTTTTTTGCTCGTGAACAAAATTTATCTCTTTCCGATTTAGAGGAAATGAAATCGCTTATTGAAGAACAAATTAATAACAAGAAGGAAAATGGCTGAATTCGGAATTTATTTATTGGAATCTAGCCTTTGTATGGCCGGATTTTATTTGGTGTACCGATTTTTATTGGCTCAAGATACTTTTGCAACTAGGAATCGAATTTATCTCTTGGTTTCAACATTGACAGCTATGCTTATTCCTTTGTTAAATTTTTCATTAAATGAGGAAGTAATAACAGCTACAAATCAATTTGTGTGGGAACTTGAAAATTCATTTTACAATGAGTTTGTACAAGTTAAAGAGTTGGAAGTGAAAACATCTTCCTTTTCCATATTATCGCTATTGATTGGTATTTACTTTTTAGGGCTTTCAATTGCTTTATCTCGAATTGCAAAACATGTTATTCATCTTGTTAAACTAATACAAGCCAATGAAATAAAAATAATTAATGGATTTAAAGTTGTATCTGTAAATGAAAATTCTTCGCCGTATTCTTTCTTCGGATACATCTTTTTAAATCCCAAAAACATTACTCAATCGGAACAAAATCATGTTCTTTTGCACGAATCAATACATGCACGACAAGCTCATTCTCT
>JADGFH010000768.1 GCA_016743925.1 Labilibaculum sp. | reverse complement strand
ATCCGGTAAGGTGCAATCATTTTCGCAACTCGAATTTCGCCACGAGCCATTAACCAAAGGGAAAAATGATTTTTTGTAGCATGATAAACCAAAGATTCTCCTGGAATATGGAACAGGTATTCTTCAAATTCTTTTAAAGACTTAGCTGTAGCTATCTCTTTCCCTGCTGCATCTTTATAAATGAAATCTCCAAATCCTAAAAACTGGCGAATAAACAAGCGAATATCTCCGCGAAGTGTTTCTGAATTCTTATTGATAAAACTGCATTTCATACTAAAAGCATGGGCTGCATTAGTAACATCTGATGATTGCAAAATCACCGGTAAATTTGGATACTCCCCCTTTATTTCTTTTACCAAATTAATTCCGGCATCATCCATAAAAATACCACCCTTCTTAAATTTCACATCAGAAATTAAGCACAGCAAATATTCTTTGTAACGATAATAGATATTCATTGCCTCTTCGTAATTAGAGGCTAATAAAATTTTAGGCCGAGCTCTTAATCGAAGAATTTTATATTGAGCATCTGTACTTACATCTTGAATAATTCGCTGAGTTTGTGCCAAAACACTTTGATAAAGCATCGGCATGTAGCGGGAATAATATTTCGCGGAATCTTCCACAAGCAAAATCACGCGAGCCAATCCAATTTTAGTGTCATTCTCTACATTAACCTTATCCTCTAAACTTTTAATCATGGCAAAGAAAACCTGAGATTCTCCATTCCAAACAAATATTTTATCCACACTTACCAACTCCGACCTCTGTTCCTCGAACAAAGCAATATCCGCATCGTTATTCAGCAATAAAAAAATTGAAATGTAAGGGAACTCTTTTTTAATTCGCTCACTTAACTCAATAGGTGTTTTTTTGTCTACTCCAACCATTAAAATAATCATATCGAAATGCCGAGAATGCAATAACTCCATTGATTCTTCGAGGGTAGAAACACCAGTAACCCTAGGCATCGAAGTCAAATTCAATTGATGATATTCACTGGATATTTGCTCAGAAAATCTGCCTTCACGTTCTATACAATATGCATCGTATAAATTGGCTACCAATAAAATCTCTTTTACCTTAAATGGCATTAGATCATGGTAAATATCCCGATCTGAATTATTTTTATTTAAAAAGTTTTGCAATAATTTACGATTGGTCACAGGCACATATGGACCAATTGTTTCCTTTTTATCAGGATCCTTTCTCCTCGTTTGGGTCAGAAGATGCTTTCCCGTTTCACTATTTATATACCCAACAATTATATTGGTAATATTTTCGATTAAATGTCTTTCTTCCTTCAGAAAAGGACCTTCATCTAATGTTGGGAATTTTTTAACGTAACAAACCTCAATTCGCCCACTACGATTATCTATTGTCAAAAATTCCTGGGTTAATGTCCATTGTGATAGCCGAAATCCTGAACTCAGATATTCTTGTCCATCGAATACAATACGGGCTACCGTAAATTCAGGGTATTGCCAAGCTTTTGGTAGTATAAAGCAAATTTGCTGCAAGGTATCTTCTACAGATTTCCCTTCCTTAATAATACTCGTGGTTTGATTGATTGCAGAAAGTTCCTTTAAGCGTTCAATATTTTCTGCAATTATTCTACTAATTCCCTGCTCATTACCAGTTTCTGATTTCATAGATATTGGGTTAACTTACGTAGATGCAATAAAAATAGTATGCTATTTACTCTTAATCAGCTAATGTTTATAGGCTCTCTTAAATTTAATAAAATTAAGTGAGATCCAACCACTTGACCTTGAGTAGATTCTTTTTTACCTTTAATAAAGCTGCTCGTTTCCCAAAATACGATTGGCTAAATCACACGAAATAAATCATGTCTAACTTAAACATTATCACCATGACAACAATGTTAAAGCCTCCTTCAAGCAAGGAATTTATGGACAATTTGAAAAGTAGAACTCCGGGGGAAATTGAGTTCCATCAAGCGGTTCATGAAGTTGTTGAATCATTACTTCCTTTTTTGGAAGAAAATCCAAGGTACAAAACAGCAAAAATTCTGGAAAGAATATCCGAGCCCGAAAGAATCCTAATCTTCAGAGTCGCTTGGGTTGACGACAAGGGAGAAATTCAAGTAAATAGAGGCTATCGCATTGAAATGAACAGCGCAATTGGCCCGTACAAAGGTGGTTTGCGTTTCCATCCTACTGTAAATTTAGGTATCCTAAAATTTCTTGCTTTCGAACAAGTATTTAAAAATAGCTTAACTACACTTCCAATGGGTGGAGGTAAAGGTGGATCCGACTTTGATCCTAAACAAAAATCGGATGGTGAAGTAATGAGATTTTGCCAAAGTTTTATGACCGAACTTTGCAAACATATTGGGCCAAATACGGATGTACCAGCAGGAGATATTGGTGTTGGAGGTAGAGAAATTGGATTTATGTTTGGACAATACAAACGTCTAAAAAATGAATTTACTGGAGTTTTAACAGGTAAAGGAGCCGAATGGGGAGGCAGCTTAATTCGTCCGGAAGCAACTGGCTATGGTAATGTTTATTTTGCTCAGGAAATGCTAAAATCGAAAAGTGACAGTTTAAAAGGAAAAACGGTTTGTGTTTCGGGTGCGGGAAATGTTGCTCAATTTACTGTAGAAAAAGTAAATGAACTAGGTGGAAAAGTGGTTACTTTATCTGATTCTTCAGGTTTCATACACGATCCGGATGGGATCGATGGTGAAAAACTAACTTTCGTAATGAGATTAAAAAACATCAAACGAGGGCGAATTGAAGAATATGCTAAAAAATACAAAGTAGGTTATTATCCGAACGAAAGACCTTGGGGTGTAAAATGTGATGTTGCCTTGCCAAGTGCAACACAAAATGAAATTAACAAGGAGGATGCACAAACATTAATCGACAATGGCTGCATTTGCGTTTCGGAAGGGGCTAATATGCCTTCAACTCCCGAAGCTGTTAATGTTTATTTAGAAAATGAAATTTTATATGGTCCGGGAAAAGCAGCAAATGCTGGTGGAGTTGCTGTTTCTGGCTTAGAAATGTCGCAAAATGCAATGCGTATCAGCTGGACACGCGAAGAAGTTGATAACCATTTAAAACGCATTATGAAAGACATACATACTGCATGTGTTAAGTATGGTAA
>JADGFH010000767.1 GCA_016743925.1 Labilibaculum sp. | reverse complement strand
ACAGAAGATAAAATGATAAGACAATACAAAGGAAGAAATGTTTCCACATGATTTAGGAATCTAGTTTAGCAATTGATTGTAAAAGTAAAACAAATTTCATTCTTTGAGAAAAACGAAAAAAAGTATTAAAAAAAAGCCCTGTCCATCGACAAGGCTCTTAAAAAAATAATATGCTGAATTCTATAGTCCACTAAAATCTACCCCTTCAAACATCATACTTGGTGTTTGCCAGGCACGATCAGTTAAAGGATCATTCCCAATAGCAATTAAATTATTCCAAATATCCTTATGATTTCCAGTGATATTCATTCCTGATACAGGATGAAGTATTACTCCTTTTTTTACATAGAATCCTTCTACTCCAACAGAGAAATCACCCGTTGCAGAATTTGAATTACCACCATTAAAGCCAGTGACCAAAATACCTTCATTCATACCTTTGGTTAAACCTTCCAAATTTTTTGTGCCAGGCTTAAAAATCAAATTCGAAGATGAACCTGTGGTTGGTTCCATATCTAATTTTTTACCGTAATAGTTTCCAATATAGTAGGACTTCAGAATACCATTTTCGATAACATTCATTTTTCGGGCAGCCAAACCATTACGATCATACAAGCGTGAGTTACGTCCTGACTCAATAAAAGGATTATCGGTAATACTTAATAAATCTGAGGCAATTTTATGTCCAATCTTACCTTCTAAAAATGATCTCTTTTGTTGAATATTACGTCCTAATAATGGTTGAATAAGAGAACTAAATACACGACCAACTGATCTGTTTTCAATCAACATTTCCATTTTCCCTGACTTTATTTTCTTCGCTCCAACTTTCCTTAAAGCCCTTTCAACTGCATATTTTCCAACTCCTTCGCCCGATAGTTGATCCCAAAATCGAGATGAATTATAGTGATAATCACTTGGACGGCTATCTCCACCATTTATTGATGCACTTGCACTAACAGAATAGGATGTTGATTCTTTGAAGCCTTCAACACCATTACTCAACACCAAATAACTTCGATAGGAACCATCGTTATACGATCCGGAAACCGAAATAATTCTATCATCCATACCTGTAGTCTCCGCCTCCACTTGCATTGCCAAATCAATTTTTTGGCGAGGATCAATGGTATCATAACTCGAATCAAATAATTTCAAATCCTTTTCCTCACCATCATAACAAAGGTGCAGATCTGGTAATGAACGGTATTTATCTTCAGCTAAATAATTCGTACCAAGAATAGCCTCCTTAATAAATTTTTGAAGGTCATCCTTTTTTAATCTGTTAGTTGAATGTGTAGAGTACTTTCCGTTCACATAAAGCTTAATACTCAATCCGCTTTGAATGGATTCCTGTATTTTTTCTATTTTTTGTTTCCTAACCTCAACTTCTGATTCTTTAGAATCATAAACCGAAACTGAAACTTCTTTTGCGCCATTATCCATGGCATATTGGGAAGCCCATTGGGCCATTTCCACCTTTTTATTGTCTTTCATCGAAACTTCTTTTTAATTGATTAAACGTAAATGCTAATGCTTTCTTAAGCATTAATACCACCAACAGTTAGTTGTGCTACTTTAACCGTTGGCAATCCCATGGTTACGGGAACACCTTGTCCACCTTTGCCACAAGTTCCAGTTCCACAATCAATTTTCAGATCATTACCAACCATTGAAATTTGGCGAAGCGCTTCGGGGCCATTGCCAATCAGATTCACATCCTTTATTGGTTGGGTCAGTTTTCCATTTTCAATTAAATATCCTGACTTCACATAGAAAGTGAAATCACCAGCTCCGATTTGAACTTCTCCATTTGTAAATGTATCCACATAGATTCCATCTTTAACACTTGCAATAATATCATCTTTAGTATGTGGACCATTCTCCATATAAGTATTTCTCATACGAGGTATTGGTGCGTATCGGAAAGATTCGCGACGACCATTTCCTGTTGGAGCCACTTTATAATGTTTTGCACTAATTCGGTCGTGCAAATAACTGGTTAACACACCATTTTCGACCATCTTGGTTTTCTGGGTAAGGATTCCCTCATCATCAATATTTAAAGTTCCCCTATAATTTGGGTTGGTTCCATCATCAACAATGGTCACAAAATCTTCTCCAACCTTTTGCCCCATTTTATCACTAAAAATGGAAGTTTCCTTTCGATTAAAATCAGCTTCAAAAGCATGTCCCATTGCTTCGTGCAATAATATACCTGCTCCTCCAGCAGCCAAAACAACTTCCATTTGTCCTGCTTTTGGTTTCACAGCTTCGAATTGTTTATTGGCACCTTCCACAACTTCCTTCGCTATTTCATCTATTAGGTCCTCATTTATATACTCATAACCAATTCTCATAGATCGAGACGCAAAGTAATCTTCTTTTCTGTCTCCTTTTTCCATAACACACACAGCAATAAAACTCACCATTGGACGATAGTCATAACTAACTACACCTTCCGAATTAGCAAAAAGAATATAGGAGGAATTGTCATTCAGATAAACCTGAACTTTAGCTACTTTATCATCTAAATTAAAAACCTTATCGTTGAGTTTTTGGAGAAAGGGTATTTTTTGTTTGATAGATACATCCTCCCAAGAAGTTTTTACCTTACAGAATTCAGGATGTACTCTTTCCTCCAAATTAATAGGCGGAAAATCCTTACTTTCATTCGCGATGCTAGCAGCTGTTTTAGCTACTTTTTTCATGGCTTCCAAAGAAACCTCCTCAGAAAAAGCATAACCAGTCTGATCGTCTTTTAATACCCGAACACCTACTCCATAGTCGATATTAGATCCTGCACGATTAACTTGCTTGTCTTGAAGTCCAACGTAGTTTGAAAGAGAGTGCTCGAAATACAAATCACAATAGTCACCACCTCTTGATAATGCTTCCGCCATAACCTTTTGAAGCATTTCTTTGTCAACATTAAAATGAGAATAATACTCCTCTAATCCTGATTGCTCAGTAATGCGATTACATCCCATGTTTAGAAATGAGGGCAAAATCGCCATTCCTGCAAGTGAGAAAGATCCTGTTCGGATAAATTCTCTTCTTGAAAATTCATTGTTCATAAAACAGTTTTTTTTAGGGTTTGGGTTTTCTTTTTATGCTTTGGTGCGAAAAAGTTAACAC
>JADGFH010000766.1 GCA_016743925.1 Labilibaculum sp. | reverse complement strand
AGATAATCTGATCAATCTTATTCTCTTTTATCCTTATACTAATATTGCTACTTTTCGCAGTATTCATTCCCATTATTATTCCTTTATCTATAGGATAGTATAATGTTTCACCATTGCCATTTATATCAAGTTTGTACAATTTATTATCTTTTACATGGCCAAGCATGTTTTTGCCTTTTATTTGGTTGTAAAAGCTTGTGTCTTGCTTAGAAGTAAGGAATGATGATCCGCGAAAGTGCAAGTATCTAATTGCTTCATTTTTGGATTCAATACCTATTGTGTCGGCAACGATTTGATTTCCTTGTGCCCATAAAACAGGATTTTTAAAAAGGCGAATGGTTGAATCTTGCATTGTGTAAACTAGAGAATCACATTTACCTTGTAGGTCGGGTCTAAAGAATTTTACGTGATAAAACGCTTTAATTCTTTCAAAATTAGAAGTGTCTTTATCAAGGCGTAAACTATCTGCATGCAGGAATAAGGAATCTTGCTCTGTAATTTGAATAAATACTGCAGAATCAGTCATTAAGGCCTCTTCTGTACTTTTAAACGTTTCCAGGAAATTTCCTTTTAGAATTATATTATTGACGGTGTCGCGCAATTCTACATTGTTAAAAACTCTAGCCAATTCGTTATTTCGATCCAAGTAAATACTATCCCCTTTAATTTGGTACGATTTGCTATTTAGTTCTGTGTTTTTTACGAATTGAGAAATATTACTTACCGTATTGTACCATCCATCTTCAGAATACAAAGTTTCTTTTTCCCCTACAATATCCGTTGGACCTAGAATAAAAGCAGTTTTACTAATTGTATTGTATTTTAAAGTGTCAGAAAATAGGTTGTAATCTTCAGTATGAACTTTAACGCTATCTTTAAAGAATAACAATTCTTCCTTCGTATAATATCTACCAACTTCACTGTTTAAAACATTGGTAGAATCAATAATTTGGCCACCATCAAAGTAATAGCCAACACTTTCGTTCATGTCAAAATCAAGAAAATGCGTTGTTACTGTAACCGATTTGTTTTTTAGTTTCACATTGTTTCTCAACTCTGCATACTTCCGATCACCGTAATACTTCAAATAATCACCATAGATGTGAACCGTATCAGCATTAATGATGTGAACATTCCCGAAAGCCTCCAATTGGTTATCCGTTTCATTTTGATATGCACTATCACAGTACATTTTCATTTCTGCATGAATCAGATGAACGTTACCAATCAATTTTTTTAGTACAGGATTGGTGTTTCGAACAAATTGAACTTCATCCGAGTTTTTAATTAATACTTTTGATTTTTTTTGAGCAAAAGTAGAGGTGTAAGCCAAGCACAAAATGCCTGTGAAAATAATTAATATGTACTTATTAGCTTTACTAAGCATTGTTATTTTACTTTAAAAGTTCTGTAATGATATCTTCAATACTGATTCCTGCAGCTTCAGCTTTGTAATTCTTCATAATTCGATGTCGAAGAATCGAAACTGCAACTTCTTTAACATCCTCGATATCTGGCGAATATTTTCCAGACAGCAAAGCATTTGTTTTCGCTCCAATTACCAAATATTGCGATGCTCTTGGACCAGCTCCCCAATTAATGTAATCATTCGCCATTGGGTGAGCATGTTCTGTATTTGGTCTTGTTTTGGCAGCCAGATTAACAGCATATTCCAAAACGCTTCTATTAATTGGGGCTTTCTCAATTAATTTTTGATAGTAAAGAATATTATCTGCTGATATAATTTTTTCTAGTGCAATTTCTTTGCCAGAAGTTGTGTTTTCAACAATGGTAATTTCATCTTCAAGTTTTGGATAATCTAAGTAGATACTAAACATGAATCGATCAAGTTGTGCTTCAGGTAGAGGGTAAGTACCTTCCTGTTCGATTGGATTTTGTGTTGCTAATACGAAAAAAGGCTTTTCTATTTTGTAGGTTTTACCATTTACCGTTACCATTTTTTCTTGCATCGCTTCTAGTAAAGCCGACTGCGTTTTTGGTGGTGTACGATTTATTTCATCAGCAAGAAGAATGTTTGCAAATAAAGGGCCTTTAATGAAATTGAACTTTCGGTCATTGTTTAAAATCTCAGTTCCAATAATATCCGAAGGCATTAAATCTGGCGTAAACTGAATTCTCTGATATTTTAAATCGAGAACCTGAGATATGGTGTTCACAAGAAGTGTTTTAGCCAATCCAGGAACGCCAACAAGTAAGCAATGTCCATTACTAAAAATAGAAATCAATACTTTTTTAATGATGTCATCCTGACCAAATATTTTTTTTCTGATTTCGGCAGTTAATTGTTGATAATCTGCTTGCAAAGCATTTGCGGCTTCCACTTCAGTTTTAAAATTCATCGGATTTGATATTAGTTTTTGCCCTTAATAAATCAGACACAGCATTGGCTGTGTCTGAAAAGTATATTGGTATTTGGTTTATTTTAACCAGCCTTTAAATCTAAATTTACCGTTTTTATAAGAGTCGTCGATATGAACGTAAGTACTCTTTTGTCGAGAAGAGATCCATTTGTTTAGAATTTTTTGCTGCTTTTTATTGGTTAGCATATTCTCAAATTGGCTCCAGTCATCGTTCAAATTAGCTTTGTGAGATTTCGTTTCCGACTTTATTTTAATAACCTTATACAATTCCTTACCGCCTGAAATATCTAGAAATGCCGAAGAAATTTCGTTTACTTTTAAATTGTTTATTTGCTTGGCTATAGCAGGTGGTAAATTGTCTTTCTCAAATTCAGAAGTCCCTGTGTATGGGTTTACCAATAAGCCACCATTGTTTTTTGTATCTTTATCATCAGAGAAAAAGTACGCTGCTTCATCAAATTTTAATTTCTCTTTGCGAACTAAATCTGCAATACTATCAAGAACATGTGTTGCCTCAGTTCTTTGGGCTTCTTCAATTTGTGGCTTTAATAGAATGTGACGCGTATTAATTCTTTCTCCTCTTCGATCAATTAATTGAATAATATGGAAGCCATATTCTGATTCAACAATTTTAGAAACCTTATCCGTTTTAAGATTAAAAGCTACATTGGCGTATTCAGGAACCAGTTGTGCTCTAGTCATATAATCTAACTCTCCACCGCGCTGAGCACTTCCTTTATCTTCAGAATACAGAACAGCTA
>JADGFH010000765.1 GCA_016743925.1 Labilibaculum sp. | reverse complement strand
CTATAATACTATCTAAATGAATATTGTAAGAGCTATTCTCTAAAACGTTTAGGACGCTATTGTTTTCACATATACATTTCATCATTTTGCCAGTTGGCAGGAATGTTTTGTATGTATTGTTCTATTCGGTGGTAGGAATCAAAATTGCGGATGATGTGATCGTGAAAACGGGCTTGCCTTTTGAATTGAGGGTTTGTTTTGCGGGCGTTGATGGTTACAGATGATTTGAATCCGCGAATGATGGATGCCAATTTTTTAGATTGCGATCCAGACGTAGAGGCGCGATGCATCGCGTCTGTACCTGTGTTGAAATTGTTTTTACCGATGGTGATGATTGCATGAAAATGATTTGGCATAATCACAAATTCGCCCAATTCTAAATTCATATCTGGTCGTAATTCAGGTGTTTTTAACCATTCGAATTCTACAAATTTCCCAATTTTCGACAATTGCATTCCGCCGTCGGTAATTTCCCCAAAATAATGTTTGCAGTGATGGGTGCAGATGGTTACAAAATAAATGGCGTTTGATCCGTAATCCCAATCTTTTAATCGGGCGGAAGGTATGCGGTATTTATTTTGGAATTTTTCTGCCATGATATGTGTATTTGTACAGACGTGATGCTTCGTATCTCATCCAACTATTATATTCCTATTCAGACGCAATGCATTGCGTCTTTACGCAAATTACAAAAAAACATTATTGCTACACATACGATATGCATTCTGTACAAACGGGATGCTTCGTGTATTTGGAATATAAACTAAAAAGAAAGACCAGTCAGATTTTTAAAACCTATTTGTGTGATTGCTCCTAACAGCGTTTATTTATTATTTCTCTTCCTTTTCTGTTCCTGCCACTCTTCCAATTTTTTATTTAAGACAAATAATAGTGGAAGTGTACAAATTAATAAAGCTATTCCAATTATTTCTATACCCTTAAGATTATCAATATCAGACAGAGCATAAAGAACTGCAGAGGCTACTCCCATCATAACTGGTTGCACGGCCTCATCGGGACCAGGCGTGAAGAGCATGTAAGCTAATTCTATTGCTGTGGCCGCACCTAATCCAATGGAAACAATTTTTAATATGCTTTCAGAATTATATTTATCCCAAAGGTTATGGAACCAACTACCCATTGCATTAGGATCAAAAGAGATGTTGACAATTTCGTACATTTTGAAAAAAACGATTACAAATATGCCAATACCAATTGCATATTGTAATTGATTTTTAAATATTCTTATTAAAATAACGGGATAAGAATCATCATCATCAAACTCTTGAATTGTTAGTTTATAGAATTTCTTCCTGCAAAACTTCTGTTCTGTGCACTTCTTCTTGCAATTGAATGCAAGATAAATAGCTACGCAGCTGATCGTCAAATAAGGAATAATGAAGAATAATGTAATGTATTGCATTTACAGTTGTGATGTTAAAGTGCAAAGTTGATTGATACCCTCACTCTAAGTGAGAGCATCAATTGTATTAGATGTTTAGTTGTAGTTTGCTTTGGGTTCGGCAGCAATTTGTAGTTCTTCAGAAGGCAAGGCTGTCCCGATTTCTTCCCTTAGGTTTGCATAGTCATGGTTAATACTATTGATGTCGTATTTTAGTAGCAATTAACCAGTCAGCAGAAGTAAACTAGCGAATTCTCAAGGTTTACAACCAGGAAATGATGTGCTCTTTGTAGGAGATAATTGTATAATCTTCGGGTTTGAGTGTTCCAATTCTTTTTTTACTAGGATCTGTTCCCAATAAATTGAGATAGAACAAATTTTGAGGCTTGAAATTGTAATATCTCAAGAGTTGATTCTCCTGATCTTTGGCATAAATCTTATTCTCTATGGTGATGCTGCATCCTTTTGCATCCTTTATAAAAAGATCAATACGTCCCCCTGTAGTTTCGGTTTTTCTTCCAATACTCATTTCGGGGTGTACACTGGCTGTTTCCACATCGAAATTTTCAACCTCAAGTTCCTTAACAAAATGCTCAAGAAAAATACCCCCTTGACCATGTGAGCCATTGGGATTCAAAAGATCTGCCAAGAGCATTGTGTGCAAACGAACTTCGTCTGAGGTAATATCAAGTATTTTAAACAAGTTGAAATTGCTCCCTGTTACAGAATCAATTTCCGCGTATTTTCTTGTTATACTCTTCACTTGGTTAAATAGTGTTTCCATATGATTCATTATTATTGAAAGTAATCAAAAAACAAATCTACTATAATACAAGTAAGTTTTATACTGTCAAGTTTGCCAAGTTGAATTCACACCACTGGAAGCGCTTAAAATGAGATAATTGTGATTTTAAGGCAGTAAACATCTATTTAGAAACAAATTTTCGAAGTTTGTTCTCCAGTGAGGAATTGTCATTTAAGATTCGAACTGTTGTTGGGCTAACCATGCAAATGCACTTTTAAAAACTGCCGAAAATAGTTGTTGTTTACTTCTGTAATAAATAAAGAAGAAATTGGTGGATGAGGTTAAAAAGAGGGGTAAAAAAAAGAAGGAGGCACAATAGCGCTTCCTTTTATCAGTTATCCCTTTACAACTGTTAAAGGCTCTAGTTCTACAAGGATTTTCACCAAATCTTTCTGATTATTCATCACTGCATCTATATCCTTATAAGCACCAGCGGCTTCATCCAAATCCTTCTTTCCTCTTATGGTATCAAATTTCACCAGGACGGTTTGTCATTACTTCGGAAATATATCAAGCACATTCACGCTCCTAAAAACGAAAAAGGACAGTTGTATTATGTCGCAGTTCAATTAGGCTATATTATTCGAAGCGAAAAGAGTACAATTAATTTAATAATCAATAAAGAGTTAGATCACTATACAATTCTAACCAGCTGCCTGCATAAACTATCATTATAAGAATCACAATGTACAACTTCTGATTCTTATAAATTACTCACTGAGGTGCTTAACCTGAAAGCCATTTGTTATTACTTGCAAAAAGATCAGAATAAAAGTTTTAAATCATTTACGAATGCAAGCCAAGCTTGTCATTCAATAACTGACAAGGCAACAAAAACTTGGTATCAAGCTATATTATACAACAACGCTTCGGTTCTAAATTGGAGTTCGGGACTATATCCTAATTCAATATCTTATATGCAGCAAAGTCTTAAGC
>JADGFH010000764.1 GCA_016743925.1 Labilibaculum sp. | reverse complement strand
CAATCTATCCAGAGGCATTTCACAATTCATGGACAGAAACCTATAACAATAAAGAATTGTACAAGTGGTTCTTAACTCACCAGAAAAACTAAAAAAAAAGAGGCTGAATTATTAAAATTCAGCCTCTAATTCATTAGTAGTAATTATTTAGTATAGTAAATAGGTATAACTGGTTATTTCTTCCTTGATTTCTGTTTTCTGTATAAAACAAACCCAATGATTAAAATCCATAAAATACTAATCCCTGCCAAGGGGATAAATAGAATATAAAATTTACCAAAAACATATTGATATATTCTACCAGTATGAATTTCCAGACATAAGTTCCACAATGACATTGGAGAATCTTGAATACTCTTTTGCATTTTTACAAAACCCGTTTTATCGCTTAAATTCCCAGCTCCTAAATTGTAATCAAATAATATCTCTCTTCCGTTCGCATCTTTCAAATAGCCAGCAATTGGATGAGCTGAAATTGGTGGCCCCATAATTTTGACAGGTATGTGAGGCTTTTTAGTTATATAATCAAACACAAGAGCTTTCTCTGGAATCCAATAAAAAACACCACTAAACGATCCTACAATATAATTGCCGGCACTTGCCTTTTCGAATACATTCACACCCATTACCGATATTGGCGGCTGATTCTCATATCGAATTGGAGCACTAGCAAAATGATCATCTGTAAAATACACACTTTCATTTGTGGCCAATAAAATCCGATCCAAATCATCATCGTACATGATACGACGCAATTGATCAAACCACGGATTAGAATTATCAAGATGTGTTAAGGGAATTTTTGCAACTCGATTAATTGCAATGGCAATCAATAGTGGTGGACGCAAAAACATCCCTGTTAAGGTTGTTAAAAGAAGAAAAACAATCAACCAATTCCCCAAGTGGTTGTGCCAATTCAAATTAAATTTCAGAAATCGAATTTTCGTCTTAACACCTTTCCCCTTTTGCTTTAGTTTTTTTATCCATTTAGGATAAATAAAATAGATCAAACCACTAAAACAGAAAAAAATAAAGACAAGACCAATAAAATCAACAAACAACTTTCCTATTAAACCAAAAGCTTCTCCACTATGAATCTCCCAAAGCGTTTTAAATAAGCTCATCTTATTGTCATATCCTTTAGGTTGAAGTAAATCAATGACCTCAAAACCAAGCACTGTTTTCTTCAACAAATGAGAACGAGTCAAGACAAACAATTGATTTTTAATCTCTACTAAATCAACAATACGCTCTTCTGAAACGGGCAATTCAACTTGCTCCCACTTTTCTGAACTTGAACCTTGTCGAAATAAACCAAATAAAGTTCCTGCAAATATCTCACCTGATTTTAGCTTTATAAGCTTCTCAATCTTTTGATTATCAATACCATTTTTAAAACCACAATTATAATCTTGAAATGATTTATAATTATCTGTAGTCTTCCATACTCCAATATTCCCATATATTAATGCTGTATCACCATTTATAGTAACTGCCGATTTAACAGCGGCTTTATTCCAATTTGAATATTGATATTCGCTTCCCAAGTATTTTCGTCCAACCTCAACCGATGAAAATAAACCTCGATGATTCATTACAATTCCAGAAATTGCAAATAGAAGTACAAATAAAGTAAGAGCTAAAGAAGGCCACTTATGATACTTCTTTAAAAATGTAATGGTCTTGTTTCGATTCATAGCAATAAGTAATAATAGAAATTCCAATATACAAAAACTGCCTAATGTAGAAATAGTAAGATCCACATCAGGCAGTTTTTTCACTTAACCCTATAACTTATAAAAGCGCCCGATAGATCTTCTCCTCTATCATTCTTCACACACGGAACGCTTTATCTTTTAACATCTTAGTTTAAAAACATTTTCATGTCTTCATCAACAGTACCGATTCCACCAATCCCGAATGTATCAATTAAAACCTTAGCTACATTTGGAGAAAGGAAAGCTGGCAATGTTGGTCCTAGGTGAATGTTCTTAACACCTAAAGAAAGAAGAGCTAACAATACGATTACAGCTTTTTGCTCGTACCACGCAATGTTATAAGCGATTGGTAGATCGTTGATATCGTTTAATTCAAATACTTCTTTCAATTTTAATGCGATAACAGCTAATGAATATGAATCGTTACACTGACCTGCATCTAACACTCTTGGAATTCCTCCAATATCACCAAGTTCAAGCTTGTTATAACGGTACTTAGCACAACCAGCAGTTAAGATTACAGTATCTTTTGGTAAAGCAGCAGCAAATTCTGTATAGTAGTCACGACCTTTCATACGGCCATCACAACCTGCCATTACAAAGAACTTACGGATAGCACCGGTTTTAACAGCATCAACAACTTTATCAGCTAATTGCATAACTTGGTTGTGAGCAAAACCACCTACGATAGTTCCGTTCTCAATCTCAGTTGGAGCAGTACAATTCTTAGCTACTTCAATAATTTCAGAAAAATCTTTCTTTCCATTCTCATCCGCATCAACATGCTTGAATCCTGGGAAACCAGAAGCTCCTGTTGTATATACTTTATCTTGATATGTAGAGCTTGCCTTTGGAGGAACAATACAGTTAGTGGTAAACAGGATAGGTCCGTTAAAAGTTTCGAACTCTTCATTTTGCTTCCACCATGCGTTTCCGTAGTTACCTACAAAGTGCTCATATTTTTTAAATGCTGGATAGTAATTAGCTGGCAACATTTCAGAATGAGTGTAAACATCAACACCAGTTCCCTCAGTTTGCTTCAATAAATCTTCCATGTCTTTCAAGTCATGACCCGAAATTAGGATACCTGGCTTATTGGAAACTCCTATATTTACTTCAGTAATTTCTGGGTTACCATAAGCAGTTGTATTTGCCTCATCAAGAGTTGCCATAGCAGTTACACCATTAGCACCACACTCCATTACAAGAGCAACTAATTCGTCAGCACTTAATGTGTCGTTAGTAGTAGCTTCTAATGCTTTTTGCATGAATGCATACATTTCAGCTTTCTCAAGACCTAAGTTATATGCATGCTCTACGTATGCAGCAAAACCTTTCAATCCGTAAATCAATAATTCTCTTAATGAACGAACATCTTCGTTTTCAGTTGAAAGAACACCAATGAAACGAGCTTTTGCATCAAAATCA
>JADGFH010000763.1 GCA_016743925.1 Labilibaculum sp. | reverse complement strand
GGTTTTAACCGATGAAGAAATCAATTATTATATAGATAATTATAAACCTTTCGACAAAGCTGGCGCTTATGGTATTCAGGAGTGGATTGGCTTTATTGGTATTGATGGAATTGAGGGTTCTTATTTCAATGTAGTTGGATTACCGATTCAAAGACTTTATCAAGAGTTATCAAAATTTTAAACAACAAATAGTAACATAGAAATCTTTAACGATGATTAAAAAAATGGGTTTACTTCTCGTGGCAATTTTGTTGCTTGTGGGGAGTCAGGTAAAAGCAGATGAGGGAATGTGGATTCCAATGCTGCTAAAAAAATACAATATTGAAGACATGCAAAAAGCTGGCTTTAAGCTTTCTGCTGATGATATTTACAATATCAACGATGCTTGTTTAAAGGATGCGGTAGTTGGTTTGGGTAGAGAAGGAAGTCCTTTTCATCATTTTTGTACTGGAGAATTAATTTCAGATGAAGGTTTGATTGTAACAAACCATCATT
This sequence comes from Labilibaculum sp., assembly GCA_016743925.1. GTDB lineage: Bacteria > Bacteroidota > Bacteroidia > Bacteroidales > Marinifilaceae > Labilibaculum. The sequence goes on along the minus strand of JADGFH010000763.1, from coordinate 2,651 downwards.
GTGGATATGGTGCAATTCAGGCTCATTCAACTTTAGAACACAATTACTTGAAAGATGGCTTTTGGGCTATGAGTAGAGATGAAGAGTTGGTTAATGAAGGAATTACGGCATCATTTTTAGTTCGAATGAAAGATGTTACCAAAATTGTTTTGGATAGCATTACTGATGATACAAAAGAAGTAGTTCGTCAGAAGATGATTCGAAAGAATATCAAGAAAATCCAGGATGCAGCTGAAAAGGATTCGGATTATCGTGCAAGCGTAAAGCCATTTTTTAATGGGAATCAATATTTCCTTTCTGTCTACGAAATTTTTAAAGATGTTCGCTTGGTAGGTGCACCTCCATCAGCAATTGGTAAGTTTGGTGGCGATACCGATAACTGGATGTGGCCTCGCCATACTGGTGATTTTTCGATGTTTCGTATTTATGCTGATAAAGAAAATAAGCCAGCTTCCTACGCTAAGGATAATGTGCCAATGAAGCCAAATCAATCCTTCAAAATTTCCCTTAAAGGAGTAAATGAAGGCGATTTCACAATGGTTTTTGGATATCCTGGCACAACAACAGAATACCTTACTTCTCATGCACTTGAAATGATGACTCAGCTTGATAATCCTCATAAAATCAAGATCAGAACAAAAAAATTGGATATCATGCGAGCTGATATGGATGCATCTTCAATGGTGCGTATTCAATATTCTGCTAAATATGCCGGTGTGGCAAATTCTTGGAAGAGATGGCAAGGCGAGATTAAAGGATTGCAGCGATTGGATGCAATTGCTAAGAAGAAAAACTTGGAGACGAAGTTTGTTGCTTGGGCAAATACAAACGAAGATCTGAAAAAGAAATACGCAGGTATTATTGATGAAATGGGATCTTTATACAAGGAATTAGCTCCTATAAGTTTGGCTCGCGATTATGCTATTGAAGCAGGTATTAGAGGAGCTGAAACTGTCGGATTTGCAACAAAGTTTAAAGGTCTTTCTCGTCTTACTAAAAAAGATTCTGATAAGATTGCTGATGCTGTTGAAGCACTTAAAAAGCAAAGCGATAAGTTCTTTAAAAATTACAATATGCCTACCGATAAAAAATTGTTGGCTGCCACATTAAAAATGTACAGCGATAATTTAGAGGATAAGTATTTGCCAAAAGAAATTATCAATGTTAGAACAAAGTACAAGGGTGATTTTGAGGCATATGCTGAAAAGGCTTTGCGTAAATCTATTTTTTCGGATCAAGATAAAGTGAATCAATTGTTAGCGAATTACAAAATTTCAATGGGGAAGAAATTGGCTAAAGATCCAATTTTTGCTCTAGGAAATAGCATTCGCTTCCATTATGAGTCAGAAATTACTCCTAGATATGGAAAATTATCAAGGCAAACTACAAAATTACAGCGTACCTATATGGCTGGTTTAATGGAAATGCAAAAGGATAAAACATTCTATCCAGATGCGAATTCAACTTTTAGAGTTCATTACGGTAAAGTGGCTGGTTATAAGGCCAGAAATGCAATGACTTACGATCATTATACTACTTTGGAAGGAATTATCGAAAAGGATAATCCTGAAATATTCGATTATGATGTTCCTCAAAAATTGAGAGATCTTTATCATGCAAATGATTTTGGTCAATATGCAAATGACAAAGGTGAAATGCCTGTTTGTTTTGCAGCTACGAATCATACCACTGGTGGTAATTCTGGTAGCCCTGTATTAAATGCCAATGGCGAATTAATTGGTTTGAATTTCGATCGTGCTTGGGAAGGTGTAATGTCTGATCTAATGTATGATGCAGAAATCTGTAGAAATGTTTCTTTGGATATCCGATATGTTCTTTTTGTTGTAGATAAGTTTGCTGGAGCAGGTTATTTATTGGATGAAATGAATATTGTGAAATAATATTATAAACAGTTGCAATAGCTGTTAAAGTGAAAGGGAATTACCATTTGGTAATTCCCTTTTTTCATTCGTTTAAAAGTTGTTTGTACTAACTACAAGGCAGGTAATAATCTTTTAGTGGATTGATAAAAAGAACAGGGTTTTTCTCTTCCCTGAGGATTTGTTTTAATTGACCGGGACCATAATGAGAAGCAATCCATCCAGGATTACGATTCGACATTAGAATGAGTAAATCAGATTTCAGATCTTTTGAGAATTCAATAGCTTCTAGGTTTATATTCTTACTCTTGCTATTTGTTTTTACAATTTGATATTGAAATGTGAAAGCCTCAAACATTTTTTTAGTGAAAATGAGCGTTGCTTTTATTGTCCTAATGTAGCTTTCGGATTTTTCTTTTGGTGTTACAAGGTGAATTAAGGCCTTGTTGAATCGTCCAAAATAGCTCGCCCAGATCATTTTCTCCTTGCTTTCTTTCCGATGATCAATAGGAACAATTATATTCTCATATGAGCAGTTTGTATTGGAATGATTCGTAAGTGCGATGGTTGGGATTTTTGCATTTAAAATCCAATTGTAAATTGAATTCTTCTTAAAGTAATTTAATGATTTAGAGGAGAATTGAGTCACTATCAAAATTGCATCAAGTTGTTGAATACTATAGTTTGGTTCTTTTTTTAAATTACCAAATTCAAAAATATGATATGAAATATCATATTGTTTCGATTTCTTACTTACTAAATCTTCAATTG
>JADGFH010000762.1 GCA_016743925.1 Labilibaculum sp. | reverse complement strand
GAGTAGAGATTAGACTAATGCTTATAATGGTAATACTCAGAATTATAAATATTATTTTTTGCTTTATCGTTAAGTTTTTGATTGGTGTCATATTATCATTTTATAAAATGCGGGCACTTTTCATTAACAAATGGCTTATTTTAAATCCAGCTAATTTTACAGAGCTTTCGTTTATCTCAAATTTAAGCTTTCCTTTCTCTATGTAAAAATTAATATGAACGCCTTCCTTTGCATACACCTTGCTTTGTGAAAAAAGAAGAATACCATGCTTATTTGCAAGAGTGATAGTTGATTTCAGACTTGCTGAGCCAATTTTACCTAAAAAACATATTTGGCATGAAGAAATGTCATCACCTTCGTGTAAATTGATAACCTTAACGGTCCTGTTTTTTATTTTCTGTGATCTGAATATTTCTTTAATCGTATTCGCAAATTCTGGATTGTTTACAACACCAACTGTCATAATGGTGTTTCCATCAGATAAACATTCCGAAGGCCATTCTACAAAACGGGTAATACGTTCCATATAAGCAGCTTTCAGAAGATCTTGATCTACCTGTGCCATCATCTTCCCAGAGAAAATGAATAGTAAAATTAGGATTATGATTTTCTTAGTTTTCAATTTATTTTTATCTAATTAACTTGTTATAAATGAACTTTCAATCCTAAACTAAAAGTTCTTCCATTTTGAATTATAGAACGTTGAGTGTGTTCAAATCCACCCGGATAAGCATAGTTTGTGTCAAATATATTCCTCACTTTACAATTGATAGTGACATGATCAAATAACATTTTTGATCTTAGGTTTAGATTTGCTATCAAAAATGGGTCTGTTTTACTTCCATAAATAGTTTTCCTTTCCGATTCAAAAAAGCATTCAGGAGAAATCGTTAACAAATCAGAAACGGATTGAATAACTCCCGCTTTTACAAGTAATTTTGGCGAATTCGTTAGTTTAGTCTTCGTATTCAAATCAATAGACTTTTGAATTGTGCCATTTACAAATAGAGTCGTTTTATTTTGAGGTTTGTATTTAATTTCAACCTCTAAACCTTTACCGCGAACTTCTCCAAGGTTCTGAAAATAAACCAATCCATCTTCGTTATCGAGAGCCAAATCAATTAGTTCATCCATATTATATTGATATAAGGCAATTGATGTAAAAAAATTATTATGAGGATTAAATTCCCAAATTAGCTCTGTCGTTCTAATTTTTTCAGGATTTATATTGCTATTCGCTTTGTGGTAATCTACTTCTTCGTATTCGGTTTCATAAAAATTTGGTGTTCTGTACGCTTTACTGTACAATAATTTAAAAGTTGATTTTTTTGTAATACTATAAACCGCAGCTAATCTAGGAGATAAAGATTTGGTGCCAAATGAATGATAATCAAATCGGAGGCCTGTGGTAATTAATAAATTTGGTAATACTTTATATTCATCCTGTACGTAAGCCGAAAATTCAGAATATGGTTTATTCTTATCCATATAGGTACCATCCAAATCCCATTCTTTGTATTTGACATCAAAATTATATTTAAACTCGACTCCACCAGAAATCATATTTCCTTGCTTGTTGTTATAAACAAACTGTAGTTCGGAACCTCCCCATTTGCCAATCGATTTATCGAAAAATTTATCAGATTCATAAGAATATTTCCCTTTATAGTTGTACGCATCATAAAAGGAACGGAACAGTAGGGATAGATTTTTGTTAACTTCTTTTTTGTATTGCAGATCAACAAAAAAAGCAAGATCCTTAGATTTTGTAGTATTAATGAGATCCGTTTCCCAAGCACCAGTTGGAATCCCTTTTCTACGATTCGATAATGAAGCTTTAAGCGTAAAATCTCCTTTAGAAACTTGAGAATAAAAACCAAATAATTTTTCCCAGTCGTGGCCGTTCGAAATTCCATTATTTGTATCGGGATCATCTAAATCTTCAAAGTATAAATCAGGACCATCAGTATTGGCTGTTATACCCGAAACGACTATGTCCATACCATTTTCTAGCTTTTTTCCCCAGAGGACAGAAGCTTCTCTATTATTGTAACTGCCATAGGTAGCTTTCATATCAAGGCCATCAATATCGTCACCTTTTTTTGTAATGATATTAATAACATTTAACATCGCTCCCGAACCATAAATCGAAGAACCTGGTCCTCGCACGATTTCAATATGGTCAATTAATTCCATGTTAAATGATAAGGTCGAACCAAACAAGGCCGAACCATATATATTTTCGTTTAATGCATGTCCGTTTACTAATAATTTGCTGCGGTTGTTAAAATCTCCCGATCGTGCAAAACCTCGGTTTCCGATATAGCTGTAATTACGATCGTTCGATACATAAAATCCTTTCTGACTATTTAATGCTTCAGCCAATGTATTGTAACCAAAGTCTCTAATGTCTTTCGAAGTAATTATCGTAATCGAAGATGGAGCTTCTGATATGGGTTGTTTGTATTTTGAAGCGGTTACAACATCTTGGTTCAGTAAATCTTCGAACGACATGTCAAAGAGATTTTCAGCTTTTGTGGCATCTGTTTGGCTATGGAGTTGAAAAGAATTAAGAATCAAAATTAAAACAAGTAAGGAGACATTTTTTTGTAAATGGACCATCCGATGTAGGTTTTAATTAGGCTTAAGCTACATTAATTTATAAAAAAATATAGAGGTTCGCACAATATCAATATATATCTATATTTGGATTAATTAAGCATAGCGTGCTTAACTTGATGACCAAACCTTATGTGATATTGGCTAATTAAATCGGACAATAGGGTTTAACTTTACTCGCTTTTTCACTAAAATAATATATATGCTGCTAAAGGAATTGAATGTTTTAAACCCTATATAAGTATACAATGAAAATACATAAATCTATTTTCTTCTAATCCATATTTTTTTGTTCGTTAATCTATCGAACAAAGCTTTGTTATTTTTAGATATCTTAAAATTTGTTAATATTGCAATTGAATATTAATCTTTTTTTGAACTTCAGAAACAAAACTTAGAGTAAAAAAAATGGAAAATAGACATATATTTAAGGGTTTGATAAATGGAGATAAAAATATCATAGATAAAATTTATGCTCTGTATCACAAGAAGATATTCAATTTTGCTGTTTCCTATTTAAAAGATGAAGATGC
>JADGFH010000761.1 GCA_016743925.1 Labilibaculum sp. | reverse complement strand
AAGTGTCTTCTCTGTTGTTTCTCCAAGTGACTGGTTATTTTTGCTTTTATTGTATAAACATTACCTATCTTTTCTCTTTTAATGAGAAACATTCTAAATATCGTTTAAAGAGATAAAAAGCAGAAAATAGCTCTTAAATGAAATTGCAAACGATTTAAAGATTGAAAAATCGCTTTTTTAGAATTGTATGTTAATAGGAAATTTGACCTAAATAAATATATCTATGAAAACAATCAAGAATTTATTCTTTATCTGCTTAGTTGCACTAATTGGGTGCCAAACTAATGAGTCAGGTAGTACGAAAAGTTATGCAAGTGTGGATGAGATGGTAGAAGACATAAAAAAGGATGTATCTGCTCTTACCATTGAAGAATTTCATAAACTAATGAATGGAGAAGAACCATACGTTTTACTAGATGTTCGTTTACCAGGAGAACATGATCGTGGCTTTATACCAGGTTCGGTATCGATACCAAGAGGTGTACTTGAATTTAGAATTGGAAGTGAGAAAGTATGGGATGAAGAAGGCTTATATGTTCCTGAAAAAGAAGAAATGTTAATTCTTTATTGTAAAAAAAGTAATCGTAGTCCTTTGGCGGCATTGCGTTTAAACCAGCTTGGTTACAAAAATGTAAAAGTTATGACTGGCGGTTGGATAGAATGGCACAAGGCCTATCCTGAAATTATGGAAGACAATATTGAAGAGGGTGGAGCGGTAGCTGTTGCAGCTGAAGAAGAAGATTCAGGAGGATGTTAAAACTAAAAAACTTAGAACCTAATAAACCACAATTACAAACTAAACTATTTAAATTATGAAAACATTACTGAAGTATTTCTTTATTTTAGCTTTGGTACCCGCATTATTTTTGACTTCTTGTAAAGAAGAGAATGATGTTTTTACTCCGGAGCCTGGACCAGATCCAACTGTGAATTTTGAAACCTTATCAACCTATATGGTTGCAAATGATCTAGATTTACCTGATGTATTGGACGGATGGATAACTGCTGCTCCTGCTCAAGCTGATTTAACAACTTTCCTTTCTACCTACGATATTATTGATATTCGTAGTGCTGAACATTTTGCTGCTGGTCATATAGATGGTGCTGTAAATTCTTCTTTAGCGAATATTCTAACAACAGCTTCTAGTACAACAAAGCCTATTTTAGTTGCTTGTTATACAGGACAAACTGCATCTCATGCAGTAGTTGCTCTTCGTTTGAGTGGACACCCTGATGCTAAGGTATTAAAATGGGGTATGAGTGGATGGAACTCAAGCCTATCTGCATCTTGGGAAGGAAAATCAGGTGCTACAAATGGTGCTGTTGCAGAAGGAAATGCTAATTGGGTAACAACGCCAGTTGCTACGAAGCAAACTTTCACTTATCCTGGAATTACTACAAATGCTTCTAGTGGTGCTGCTATTCTTGAAGAGCGTGTTACTGCTATGTTAGCTGGAGGTTTTAAAGGTGTTAATGCAGCTGACGTGTTAACGACTCCAGCAGATTATTTTATTAACAATTATTGGGCTCAAGCAGATGTTGATCATTACGGACATATTGCTGGTGCTTATAGAGTAAGTCCATTGAGTTTAGAGAATGGCGAAATGGCCAACATAAATGCTGATGCTACAGTTTGTACTTATTGCTGGACAGGTCAGACATCTTCTATGATTACTGCTTACCTAAATGTAATGGGTTATAATGCAGTATCATTAAAGTTTGGTTCAAACAACATGATATACCCAACATTGGAAAGTCATAAATTTGTGACTCCTACTGTTGATTTACCTTTGGTTACATCTGATCCAGTAGCTAATGTTTTTGGAACATTATCGGATTATTTGGTTGCCAACGATCTTGATTTGCCAGATGTATTAACAGGATGGATTACAGGTGCTCCAGCAAGTGCTGATTTAGCTACTTTCCTTTCTACTTATGATATCATTGATATTCGTAATGCTGATCATTTTGCTGCTGGACATATTGACGGAGCGGTGAATTCAACATTGGCTAATATTGTTGCTGATGCAGCTGGAAAAACAAAACCTATTTTGGTTGCTTGTTATACAGGTCAAACAGCTTCACATGCTGTAGTTGCTCTTCGTTTGAGTGGACATCCAGATGCAAAAGTATTAAAGTGGGGAATGAGTGGATGGAACTCAACACTATCTGCATCTTGGGAAGGAAAATCTGGCGCAACGAATGGTGCTGTTGCTGAAGGTCATTCTAATTGGGTAACAACTGCTGTTGCAACTGCTCAAACTTTCGAATACCCAAGTTTAACTTCTACCTACGCCGATGGTGCTAATATTTTACAGGAAAGAGTAGCAGCTATGACATCTGGTGGATTTAAAGGTGTTAATGCTGTAGATGTTTTAACGACTCCAACGAACTATTTCATTAACAATTATTGGGCTCAAGCAGATGTTGATCATTATGGACATATTGCAGGTGCTTCTAGAATTAGCCCGCTAAGTTTAGAGAATGGTGAAATGGCAAATCTTAACTCGGGTGCAACAGTTTGTACATACTGTTGGACTGGTCAAACTTCTTCTATGATTACTGCTTACTTAAATGTAATAGGTTATGATGCAGTATCCTTAAAGTTTGGTTCTAATAACATGATTTACCCATCATTAGAGAGTCATAAATTCGTAACTCCAACAACAGATTTACCATTGGTAAACTAATCGATAGATGATATAATTCAAAGAATTACAAAATATATGGAATTGCATCATGAGATTTTCGTAGTGCAATTCCTAAAAACTAAAAAAAAGAATTATGAAAAAATTATATGCTTTACTATTTGCAGTTGCATTTTGTCTACCTGCGTTAGTTAGTGCACAAGGATGTGACGAACCTTCGGGAGAAGGGGTTAACGTTTTTGGTTTTATTCAGCCTAGATACCAGTACAGCGAGTTCTCAAATAATGATGACACCAATACTTTTGATTTTAACAGAGCTAGAATTGGTGTAATGGGAGCAATTCCTTACGATATTAGCTACTATGTTGTTTTGGAAGCTAGTCCTGATAATTTGAGACATGATGGTGATGCTTATTTATTAGATGCATTTGTTACTTATTCTCGTTATAGTTTTGCGAAACTTTCAATGGGTTCTTTCAAGTCGCCTATTTCAATGGAATTGAATAC
>JADGFH010000760.1 GCA_016743925.1 Labilibaculum sp. | reverse complement strand
CTATTATAATATAGAGGTATTCCTTTTTTCTAAGAAAAGTTGAATTATATTCAATAATCTCAGTTCTATTTTTGAATTTTTTATATGTTTGTAATCTGAATTTCCACACCAAAATTCATTTGCACATCAAAGAATGCCAATTAATGCTGCCATTAAATTATTAGGTTTAATTTTTTATCTAATTTTATCCTCAGGCACTAGAATTTAACAAATCAATCTATTGTCTGTATTTTTTAACAAGACACACACACTAATGAAAAGAACATTTATTTTATTATTCGCTGTATTGTTGAGCGGATTTGTTTCGGCCGTAGGGAATGCTGAATGGATTCGTTACGCAGCGATTTCTCCAAATGGAGAACAGATTGTATTTGCCAACAAGGGAGATCTATATTTGGTAGCTGCAAAAGGAGGAGAGGCTCGAGCACTTACCTTTCATAAGGCACACGATTTTATGCCAGTTTGGAGTCACGATGGAAGTAAAATAGCATTTGCATCGGAACGATACGGAAACTTCGACATCTTTGTGATTAATGCAAATGGTGGAGCAGCCAAGCGTTTAACCTACCATTCAACTTCAGAATATCCATATTCTTTTAGCAATGACGATAAGAATGTGATTTTTGGAGCTCAAAGATTAGATGCAGCCAGTCATCGCCAATATCCAACCAGATCGCAACCAGAGTTGTATCAAGTTACTGCTAATGGAGGACGTGTTGATCAGGTGTGGACAATTCCTGCTGAAGATGTTCAGGTGAGCAAAGATGGAAATCAAATGATTTATCATGATAAAAAAGGTGGTGAAAACGAATTTCGTAAGCACCACACTTCTGCAATTACTCGTGATATCTGGAAATATGATAAAAAGACGAATAAACACACAATGATCACCAGTTTTAATGGTGAAGACAGAAACCCTGTTTACAGTACTGATGAAAAGGGTATCTATTATTTAAGTGAGGAAAGTGGTTGTTTTAATGTTCATAAATTGACATTGGATAATCCTTCTAAAAATGAAAAGATTACTGCTTTTAAAATGCATCCGGTTCGCTATTTAAGCATAGCCAACAATGGAAGCCTTTGCTACACTCATAATGGGGAGTTGTTTACGATGACTGATGGAAATCAGCAAAAGGTGAATGTAAAGATCAGCACCGAAGAGAAGAACAACAACGAGCAAATTATTTCGGTTAGTGGAAATGTGAAGGAAATGGCCGTTTCACCTGATGGAAAAGAGATTGCTTATACTGCTAGAGGGGAAGTTTTTGTTTCTTCAGTAGCGGCTAAAATGACAAAGCGAATTACAACAACTCCTGCACAGGAACGTTTTGTAAGTTTTTCTCCTGATGGGAAGAGCATTCTTTACGCAAGTGAAAGAAATGCCAAATGGGGAATTTATCAGAGCAAAAAAGTAAGCGATACAGAACCTTATTTTTATGCTTCTACACTATTGAAGGAAGAGCCGGTAATCGTGAATGAGAATGAAAATTATCAGCCTAAATTTTCTCCTGATGGAAAAGAAATCGCTTTTATTGAGAACAAACGCTCGTTGAAAATTTATAATATTGAAAGTAAAAAGATCCGTACCATAATGAATGGTGACAAGCTATTTTACATGGGAGAGGGCGATCAGTATTTTTCTTGGAGCCCAGATAGTAAATGGCTATTGGTAGAGTATTCTCCAGTTTTAGCCAATAGTGAGGCGGTTCTAATTTCGGCTGATGGAAAGCAAGAAATGATTAACCTTACAGAGAGTGGTTATGGCGATGCAAGCCCTATTTGGGTAAATGGTGGCAAGCAAATGTTGTGGTTTAGTGATCGACATGGTTTGCGTTCATATGCCAACAGTGGTTCTCGCCAGATGGATGTTTACACCATGTTCTTTACCAAAGATTCTTGGGATCGATTTAACATGAGCAAAGATGATTACGCTTTGTTAAAAGAAATCGAAAAGAAAGAAAAAGAAGCGAAAGAAAAAGCCAAAAAGGAGGCTGAGAAAAAAGCTGATAAGGATAAGAAAAAATCGAAGAAGAAAGAGCTTGCCAAAAAGGATGAGGTGAAAAAAGATAGCACGCTTACATTCGATTGGGAAGGTTTGAAAGATCGTAAAAAACGATTAACACTACATTCTTCTAAATTGGGCGATGCAGTTCTTTCGAAAGATGGAGAAAAGCTTTATTACCTAGCTAAATTTGAAAAAGGATATAATCTTTGGAGTACAACATTACGTACCAAGGAGACTAAAATGCTAATTAAATTAGGTGCCAAAAGTGGAAGCTTGGTTTGGGATCAGAAAATGAAAAATCTTTTCCTTTTAGCTGATGGTAAGATGTCTAAGGTTGATCTAGCTGCTAAATCAACAAAACCAATTTCTATTAGTGGCGAAATGACGCTTGATGTAACTGCAGAACGTCAGCAAATGTTTGATCATGTGTGGAGACGCAACAAGAGTATGTTCTATATTTCTGATTACCATGGTGCTCCTTGGGATGAATTAAGAGCAAATTATGAGCCTAAATTAAAATCGATTAGTAACGATTTTGAGTTTTCTCAATTGCTTTCTGAAATGCTTGGGGAATTGAATGTTTCTCACTGTGGTGCACGTTATTACGGAGGAATGTCTAACGGAGATAAAACAGCATCATTGGGAATCTTTATTGATTATTCTTACAAAGGAGAAGGAATCAAAATTGATGAGATCATGAAAGGTGGCCCTTTGGATAAGCAGAGTTTGAAAGTTTCGAAAGGAATGATTATTGAGCAAATCGATGGAATCAAAATTGGCAAGGATGTTGATTTTGCTAAATTTATGAATCGTAAAGCAGGTAAGTTTACTGCTCTTCATATTTTAAATCCGGTAAACAAGAAATATCTGGATATCACTGTTAAGCCAATTTCATCAAGTACTTCACTTCAATACAAGCGATGGGTGGAAATGAATGAAAAAGAAGTTGAGACTTTAAGTGGTGGTAAATTAGCCTATGTACACATTCCTGGAATGGGAGATGGTCCCTACAGAAGTATTTACCAAGATATGATGGGTAAATTTTCAGAACGTAAAGGAATTGTTGTTGATACTCGTTTTAATGGTGGTGGAGATTTAGTTGCTGATTTGGCAATGTTCTTTACTGGAATTCCATTTATAACCTATGAAAC
>JADGFH010000039.1 GCA_016743925.1 Labilibaculum sp. | reverse complement strand
AAATGGGATCGGCTTACCCGGCGTGACTGTTATAATTAAAGGAACTTCTACAGGTACCACTACCGATATTAATGGTACCTATTCTATTTCGGATATCAACGAACAATCAGTATTAATTTTCTCTTTCATTGGTTTTACCTCGCAAGAGATAACATTAGAAGGTCAGTCTCAAATAAATATCACTCTAGTTGAAGAGATGACAGGACTAGACGAAGTAGTTGTTGTAGGTTATGGCACTCAGAAAAAGATCAATTTAACTGGCGCAGTATCTGCTGTTAATATGAATGAAATAACAAAAAGTCGTCCTATTACAAATATATCAAGTGCTCTTTCTGGAGTAGCTCCAGGTTTGTTTATTACATCAAGTAATAATCGTCCCGATAACAATGGAAATGCTTCTATTCTGGTTCGTGGACAGGGAACTTTAAACAATTCGGCGCCGCTTGTTATTGTGGATGGAGTGGAGGGAAGCCTAAGTTCGGTCAATCCACAGGATGTTGAAAATGTATCGATATTAAAAGATGCGGCTTCGGCAGCTATTTATGGTTCTAGAGCAGCAAATGGTGTAATTCTAATTACAACTAAAAAAGGAAAGACGGGGAAAGTTGTTTTTGATTATTCGAGTCAGATTTCTATGCAATCTGTCGAGAATAAATTAGATCTAGTAACTGATTATGCGACCTATATGGAATTGTATAATGAAGGAAAAAGAAACTCTGGACAAGGTGAGCAATTTAGTCAAGGAAAAATTGACGAGTGGCGTGCCGATGGAGGAAAAGATCCACTTAAGTACCCGAATAACGATTGGCAAGATGATGTGTTTGAAACAGGATTAATGAGCCAGCATAATTTTTCAGCAAGTGGTGGAACTGATAAAATACACTTCCATATTTCGTACAACTATTTAGATAATCCAGGAGTAGTTGATAATTCAGGATATTCAAAACATAGCATGCGTGCTAACTTAGAGTCAGAAGTAAATGATTGGTTTAAATTTGGGGCTCAATTGAGTGGGTATACTTCCGACACTGAAATGGGAGCTAATAACTTACAAACGGTATTTAACTATGCGCAAGCAAGTACGCCTGGTATGGTATTTAAATCGCCCGATGGACGCTACGGTACTGTTAATAATCCGGAAGATGATCCGCAGGCTAATAATGTAATGCGATCATTGTGGACAACTGCAGGAGAAGATAAAGCCAATAGTATAAAAACTAGATTTTATGCTCAGTTATCTCCAATAAAGGGCTTGTCGCTTAATGCATCATATGTGTATGATTTTTACGATAGAAAAAAAACAACGCAACCTAACTTCATACCCACTTGGGATTTTTATACTAATACAATGGTTAGCGATGGTATAGGTCGCACGTCTATTAGAAATGAGAACTGGAATACCTATCGTCATTTCATGGATGTTTATGCTCGTTACGAAACTAGTTTTGCAGATGACAAACTTGATTTCTCCGTATTTGGAGGTGGTAGTCAGGAGCAATTCAGACGAGATAATTTTTCAGCATACCGACTTGATTTAATTGATCCATCCTTAGGAGTTATTAATGGTGCTGTTGGAGAATCTTCAACCTCTGGTCGTCAGGTAGAGTGGGCTATGCAATCTTTCTTTGGTCGCTTAAACTTAGGATGGGACGATAAATATCTATTGGAAGTAAATCTTCGTGGTGATGCTTCTTCTCGTTTCCTTACGGAAAAGCGTTGGGGGTATTTCCCATCTTTCTCAATGGGATGGAGATTGATTGAAGAAAATTTTCTTAAAGATATTGATTGGCTTTCTAATTTAAAGCTACGTGGATCATATGGTTCATTAGGAAATAACTCTTTGTCGAATGACGATTGGAATGGTAATTACGATGCAATACCAGTGTATTCAACACGTAACTATGTACTTAATAATTCAATAAATACAGGATTGGTTCAAGCTTCTATAGCGAATGCAAATTTAACATGGGAAAGCACTTATATTACCGATATTGGTGTTGATTTTGGTATGTTCAGGAATCGTTTGACGGGTACATTCGATTACTTCAATAAAGTAACTAAAGATATTTTAATCAACCTTCCAGCTCCTGACGTTCACGGAACAGCTTCTATTCCAAAGCAAAATGCAGCTCAGGTTTCTAACAAAGGCTTTGAGTTAATGCTTTCGTATAAAGGTAAAGTTGGAAACGATTTTACTTATGGGATAGCAGGAAATGTAACACATATAATAAATAATGTTGATAAGTTTAAAGGCGAAGTGGCTTCCTATAGTGGAGATAATCAAATTTTAGAAGGACGTCCTGTTAACGAAAAATATGTGCTTCAATTCGATAGAATTGTACAAACGGATGCTGATGTAAGCTTTGTTGATCAGATTATTGCCAATGCTCCGCTTGATGATGATGGAAATAAATTAAATCCATTTGCAGCATTCGGAAGACCTGAAAAGGGAGATATTCTCTATCGAGACATGAATGGTGATGGACTCATAAATAACGATGATCGTTTTATGACAGGTTACAACAATTTGCCTGATTGGACTTTTGGTTTAAACTTAAATGCTTCGTACAAAGGATTTGATTTTGGTGTACTTGTTCAAGGAGCATTTGGAGCTCGCGAAAACTTTGTTAACTACAATTATTCTTCATCTGTTCGTTACGGTTACCAAATTAATGCAGAAGTTGCTAACGGGCGATATTACGAAGGACGTGATGTAGCCAATAGTCCTGCTACCTTTCCTCGTTTGTTGGAATCAAGTAAATCAAATCAGAATAACCAGCGAAATTCAACATTTTGGATGGCTAAAAAATCGTATGTAAGGATAAAAAATATCCAGTTGGGTTATACTGTTCCCTCAGAGCTTCTGCAACGTGCACAATTAGGTTCTCTACAAAGAGTTCGTTTGTACACTTCGCTCGAAAATTTCTTTACGTTTACCGACTGGCCGGGACTCGATCCTGAAGTTAACGGTGTAAATTATCCTGTAATCAAACAGGTTGTAATTGGTCTGAATGTTTCATTCTAATTTGTGAATTAAGATTTTAAATGTTTAAACGTTAAAAGAATTAAAATGAATTATAAATTGAAATTAATATACTTCATGCTTTGCTTGTTAATCATGAGCAGTTGTTATGAACTAGACAGATATCCTTTCGATAAGCCAAGTTCTGGAACTTTCTGGAAAAACGAAATGCAGGTTCATCAGGGACTCATGGGTGTTTATCAAACGCTAAAGCAGTCCAATGTTTACGGCACAAAATTTATGACAGATTCGCATACTGATATTGGTATTGGATATGATGGGCAATCGTTTCCTCAACTCGATAATGGATCGATGACGTCAACAAGTGGACTTGTAAGTAAAAAATGGAGAGAGTGTTACGAAGGGGTTGCACAAGCAAATAATTTCATCATGAATGTAAGTGCAATGACTGATGAAATGATTGATGCTACTGCGAAAACTAGCTATTTAGGAGAAGCCAGGTTTTTACGTTCGCTGTATTATTTTGAGTTACTTACCTTTTATGGTGGTGTACCTATTTACGACGAAACAACTGATGTTAGTCAGGATTTTAGTATCATGTTAAAGCCAAGAAATAGTGTCGATGAAGTACGTAAGTTTATCTTGGATGATTTACAAGAAGCAATTAATAGCTTACCAGTAAGTTGGGATAGCAGCGAAAAAGGTAGAGCTACAAAGTCATCCGCTTATGCTATTAGGGGAAAAGTACATTTATATAATGTGGAATATAGTTTGGCTATAGCTGATTTTGAAGAAGTGGTGAAGCCTGAGTATGGACATGAACTTTATTCTGACTATGCAGGATTATTTCTTCCAGGTGGAGACGAGAGTAGCGAGATGATTTTTGCTATTCAAAATATGGGAGGTCTTGGACAGGATAACGGAATGATATACGGAAAGTATCTAGGAACACGTACCTCATTCGGAAGCTGCTGGAATAATAGTATGCCTTCTACAGAGTTAGTAAATCAATATGAATATAAAGATGGAACAGATGTTGATTGGGATGCTTTATTTCCTGGATTTTCGTCAAGCGACGATGTAAAATATGATGTTTTTGAATCGCAACTTTCCGAAGATTTGAAAACAGTTGTTGAATATCCTACCGAAATAGATAAGTTGAAAGGATTGTATGAAAATTTGGATCCACGATGTGCTGCAACGGTAATTACTCCTTACAGCGAATATTTGGGTTGGGTATCGAATCAACCAAGACTTTGTACATGGGTATTAGCATCTGGTACCAAAGAAGCGAACGGATTTGTAAGACATAACCGTTCTTGGTACAGTTATTTATGGCGTAAATTTGTTCCAGCTGGAAACATGGATGGACAAATCAACAACAGAGCTCATGTACCTATTAATTTTCCGATTATTCGTTTAGCCGATGTTTATTTGATGATGGCAGAATGTTATAACGAGTTGAGTCAGCAAGGAAAAGCTGTGCAGTATATTAATGCAGTTCGTCAGCGTTCAAGTGTTAATATGCCGAATATAACAGAAACCGGACATGATGAAATTTTTACCCGAATAATACGAGAAAGAGCTGTAGAATTAGCAGGAGAGGGTTTGCGTTATAATGATCTTCGTCGTTGGCAATTGGCTGGAGAATATGTTAATGGAACCTCAGCAAGAGAACTAACCGGAGAAAAATTGTATGATCGTGTTTTTGATGAAACAAGAGACTACTTATGGCCAATTCCTTTAACTGAAATTGAGAAAAATCCAGATTTGATACCAAATCCAGGATGGCAATAGAAATATGATCTTCAAAATAAGTAGACTGCTCGCCTATATGGGTGAGCAGTCTTTTTTGAGCATATGATAAGCACTTGATGATTAAAAGGTAAAGAATTGTAGATCTTAAAAGTTGGCGAAATGCGATTGTTAATTTACATTTGAAAAATCATACAAAAAGAAATAATTAAATTTATGTCCATGAATATTTTAAGCCATTTTGTGATCCTTGTTTTGTTGTTAAACTCTTGTTCTACGCATTCAGAAATTTCTCATGAAAAAAAGAGTTCCACACTCCCTTCTCACATTCTGGAAGACTACGAGCAAGTATGGGCTGATGAATTTGAAGGAACTGAGATTGATATGAAGAAATGGAACTATCGTGCAGAGGGAAGCACCCGGCATTATGGTATTGTTTCGCGTAATACCATACAATTGGATGGCAACGGAAATGTTGAGCTTAGGGTTACAAAAGATGAGGACGGGAAATATTATATTGGGCAATTAGGCACAAAGGGACTTTTTGAAACTACCTACGGTTATTTCGAATGTCGTGCAAAAATGAATAAACAGCTAGGACCGCATGTTGCTTTTTGGTTGCAATCGCCAGAAGTGGGAAATACTTCTAACAATCCTGAAAAATATGGATCCGAAGTCGATATTTTCGAGTATCATATGAAAAAACCAAAAACAGTTCATCATAATATTCATTGGAATGGTTATGGTGAATTACACAAATCAATAGGAAGAGAGATTGGGGCTTCAGATATCGAAACAGGCTTTCATACGTTTGGTTTGGAATGGACGAAAGAGGAATATATATTTTATGTGAATGGTATGGAAACATGGCGAACTTCAACTGCTGTTTCGCAACGTAGCGAATATATGATTTTATCGACAGAATTAACTGGTTGGGGAGGTAAACCTGAATTGGGTAATTTCCCGGATGCTGTCGTGTTCGATTATGTTCGTGTTTATAAAAGAAAAGAATCCACAAAATAAGCATGTTATAATTTTAATTCGAATAGCCTTTATTTTATTGCTTCCGTTTTTTGTATTCAAGACAAAAAATGAAGTTGGATTTGGGCGGATAGTCCAATGCAAAATATAACTAGAACAATATTTAATAATATGAAATCATTTTTTTTATTTATTACCCTTGTGGCACTTACGTTTCAGGTTCGTGCACAAGAATACCGAAATTTACTTCAAGCTGAAGGTTCAATGAATGAATTGAACTGTGCTTTACTAGATAAAAGCGAATGGATTAAATATCCAGAGTATACCAATAGGGCTGAATGGGACAAATTAATTGGGAAGCATAAAGAAGAATTAATTAAAAAAGGAGAGGCAGCCCTTTCGTACAAGTGGCAAGTGGTAACCGCCTCCGATTATTTAGAATTCGATAAAAGTGGCTCGCGTGATATTATGCAAAAACCATTTGGTGCAAATGTGAGTAATCTGGAAGCTCTTATTATGGCTGAGTTGGCTGAAGGAAAAGGGCGTTTTACTTCAAAAATGGCCGATGGTGTCTGGTATATGTGCGAAATAACTTCGTGGGTTTTATCAGCTCATGTTAACAGGGCCCAATCAGAAAATACCGCCTTGCCTACATTTCGCCACCACATTATTGATTTAACCGCCGGAGATTTGGGTTCATTGTTATCTTGGACTTATTACTTTTTTCATAAAGAGTTTGATAAAATACAACCGCTTATTTCACAACGTTTATACACTAATTTGGATGAACGTATAATTAAGCCGTACATGAATCGTAGTGATTTTTGGTGGCAGGCCTTCAATATCAAACCAGGTAGTATGGTTAATAATTGGAACCCCTGGTGTAATTTCAATGTATTAACATGTTTGTTGCTGATAGAGGATGATAAAAGTGATTTGGTTGAAGGAGTGTATCGAACTATGCAATCGGTAGATGAATTTATCAACTACACCAAAGAAGATGGTGCGTGTGAAGAAGGACCTTCGTACTGGGGACATGCCGCTGGAAAGATGTTTGATTACTTGGATTTACTTAAAAAAGCTACGGGTGGTAAATTCGTTATTTTCGATCAAAGTATAATTAAAAATATGGGTGAATACATTGCTAAATCATATGTTGGTGATGGTTGGGTGGTAAATTTTGCAGATGCTTCGCCTAAAAGTAGTGGAGGCGGAAAGTTAGGTGCTATTTATCGATATGGTAAGGCAATTGAAAGTAAGGAGTTGCAGCAATTTGCGGCGCACCTAAATGAGCGGAGTTCAAAATCTAATTATCATTCAGGTAGAGATATTTACAGAACACTTGAAAACTTAAGAACAGAACCAGAATTGGTAAGTACAGAAACCGTTATTTCATCAGAGAATTTTGTTTGGTATCCTCAAACCGAGTTTTGTTATATGAGAAACCAAAATGGTGTTTATGTTGCTGCAAAAGGTGGTTACAACAACGAGAGTCACAACCATAACGATATGGGTACTTTTTCTTTGTATGTAGATAATAAGCCAATGATTATTGATATAGGTGTAGGTACTTATACGCGTCAAACCTTTAGTAGCGAGCGCTATTCTATTTGGACGATGCAGAGTAACTATCATAACTTGCCTATGATTAACGGAGTTGCACAATCTTATGGTTCTAAATTTAGATCTAAAAATATTTCTGTTAGCAAAAATAAGTCAAGTTTTGCCGTTGATTTATCGGGTGCTTACTCCAAAGAGGCAAAAGTAGAAACCTGGAAAAGAAGTTATCGCTTATTAGCTAAAAGCAATTTGTTGATTGAAGATAATTTTGTTCTTTCCGAAATAAAAGGTGAAAATCAACTTAATTTTATGACATGGGGGCAGCCTGTAATTAATTCAGAAGGTTATGTTGTGGTTGAAAAAGATGGGAAATCTATTCGTTTAAACTACGATCCGCAGCAATTTGAAGCTGCTGTTGAAACGGTTGAATTAAAAGATAATAAGTTGTCGAGAGTATGGGGTAAAGAAGTTTATCGTTTATCGTTGACAGCTCGAAAAATGAAAATTGCTGATACCTATAAGATATCGATAGAAAAACAATAAATAAGATTACCATTTTAAATAAATCCAATAAGAATGAAGTTATTAATTAATGTAAGCCTGTGCCTTTTTTTGTTATATAGTTGCAATTCTGGCCCAACAGTTGATCAAGTTATTTCGGACAATTTACTTGTGGCTGATGCACAGTATAATAAAGCTTTAAAGGCAAATACTGATAAAACGAAAATACCACGAACACATAATGATGATGGCAGTTTACGTAGTGTAGGTGCTTACGACTGGACGAGTGGTTTTTTTGCTGGTGATATGTGGTTGATGTATGAGCTAACAGGCGAGGAAAAATGGAAGAAGGAAGCGATACATTATACCGAACTTTTAGATACCATTCAGTACTGGACAGGTAATCATGATGTTGGTTTTATGATTAATTGTAGTTATGGAAATGGACTGTTATCGTCGGGAAACAAAAAGTACGAGCAAGTTTTAGTAAATGCAGCTCAATCTTTATCTGCAAGATTCGATGAAAAGATTGGTTGTTTAGAGAGTTGGAATTATAGAAAAGCCTGGGATGGTAAAACAGAATGGTTTTTTCCGGTAATCATCGATAATATGATGAATTTAGAGCTCTTGTTTAAAGCTTCTGAACTAAGTGGTAATGATAAATACAAGCAGATAGCGATTACCCATGCAAAGACTACCATGAAGAATCATTACCGTCCAGATTATTCTTGTTATCATGTTGTTGATTACAACGAAGAAACGGGAGCGGTGAAAGATCAGGCAACCTGTCAAGGATTTACGGATGCTTCGAGCTGGGCACGAGGACAAGCATGGGGATTGTATGGTTATACTTTATGCTATCGTTTCACAAAAGATCCAATCTTTTTAGACTTTGCCCAGAATATTGCAAAATACATGATGAATTTTAAAACGCTTCCAGAGGATTTGATTCCTCTTTGGGACTATCATGTAAATGTAAAAGGATTTACGCCTGAGTGGGACTATGATGCTTCTAAGTTTGAATCTATTCCGCGTGATGTATCTGCTGCCACAATTACCGCTTCAGCTCTTATCGAATTGTCGGAATATGTAACAGATGGAAAAAAATATGCCGATTTTGCATGGCAAACTTTGCAAAATGTATCCACAGATAAATATCGAGCATCTATTGATGAGCAAAACTATTTTATCCTGAAAGAAAGTGTTGGAAGTATTCCGCATGAAGCCGAATTATCAGTGCCACTAAATTATGCCGATTACTATTTTCTGGAAGCTCTTTTACGAACGAAAACAAATAAATATTTGATCTGTCAATAAAAGCAAAGGAAAAAACAATAAAGATTTTTATGAGTTTACCGGAGACATTAAATTGTTTCCGGTTTTTTTGTATCAGAAAAGTAGTTTAAATGATTGTTGTGGAGGCTTCTGTTATTTTCATCTTCCATATTTGCGAAAGGGAAAAAGTACAATTGGAAATAAATTAAGCATAAACTTCTTTGAATTTATAAAAAATAAGAAGATCTTCACGCGCTTAAACGCAGTTATCACTACCACTCGAAATCAGTTTAAATCTAACAAATATTAACTCCTTTTATGGATTAAGTTAAAATTTGGTTGATTTTATTAATCTTCATATCAATTACTTATCAATAGTTGTTGGTGTCAAGGTATAACTGCAAATTTGAGTCGAGTTGACTAATTAAATCCTACATAGTAGGGCGTTGTAGTTTCCTGTTGATACTTTGCTGATTGGTTTTTGGTGTGAATATAAACATCAAACTTATGAACAATGATTTTGCGGCAGTTTTTCCAGTATCAAATTTTTGGAAAGTTTATTTCCTTACTTTTTTAATGTTTGTAATAAGTTTTTCGGCTTATTCTGAAGAGAAAAAGAAAGAACTAACACTTCTTGAAAAGAAGGCTGAAGCAATCGGCCAGGTTCCTAAAGTTATAAAAGGTGCTAAAGAAATCAAACATCCAAAGGCACCCGAAGGTTATGTATTAGAATTGAAAGGAAGCGATCGCATCCAGGTGTTGGGAACGGATGGAAAGATAACTACTCCTCTTGTAGATTCTGAAGTGCAATTGTATTACCAGCTGGTTGATGATGCAAGTGGGGAAAGAGCAGATGTTCCAAATCGCCAAATAACAATCCCTGGAGAGTTCTCTCCTAATCAGTCGAAAAATGCTTGCCCAAAAGTAATTCCTGAACTTCGGGAATGGATAGGACACGAAGGGAATTATTCCTTGAAAAACAAAGGGCAAATTGTAATTTCTTCTGAAAACTATGAACAGTTACAGGAGGGGATGTTACGATTTTCAAACGACATGGCCTTTTTCGGTGATCGAAAATACGAAGTGAAATCGGGAGCGTCATCAGTAGGTAATATTTTCGTTAGTCTGGATTGTGCCGATAAAGCATTGGGTGAAGAAGGATATCGTTTAACGATTTCTGATCGAATTATATTAGAAGCAAATACGGTTCAAGGGGTGTTTATGGGTACCCGAACCATCTTACAATTGGCCAATCTTTATGGTGAAAAAATCCCAAAAGGAATCACACGCGATTATCCAAAATACAAGCGAAGAGGATTTATGCTTGATGTGGGGCGAAAATTCTTTCGAATTGAGTTTTTGAGGGACTATATTAGAATTATGTCTTATTACAAAATGAATGAATTTCATGTTCATTTGAACGATAATGGTTTTAAGCAGTTCTATGGAAATGACTGGAGCAAAACCTATGCAGCTTTCCGTCTCGAATCGGATACTTATCCTGGGCTTACTGCGAAAGATGGCTCTTATTCGAAAAAGGAGTTTACCGCTCTTCAGCAATTGGGAATGGATTACGGGGTAAATGTGATCCCTGAAATTGATATTCCTGCTCATACCTTAGCTTTTACACAGTACGAACCATCATTGGGAAGTGAAGAATATGGTATGGATCATTTGGACATTAGCAAAAAGGAAACTTATACCTTTTTCGATCAGTTATTTGATGAATATTTAGGAGGAGAAAATCCTGTTTTTATTGGCCCTGATGTACACATTGGTACCGATGAATATTCGAAAAAGGAAGCAGAATCTTTTCGAAAATTTACCAATCATTATCTAAAATTAGTACAATCTTACAACAAACGAGCTCGTTTGTGGGGAGCATTAACCCATGCCGATGGGAAAACTCCGGTTACTTCCGAAAATGTAATCATGAATGCTTGGTACAATGGTTATGCTCAGCCAAAAGATATGATAGATCAAGGCTATGAACTGATCAGTACCTCAGACCGACATTTGTACATCGTTCCTGCAGCAGGCTATTATTACGATTACCTAAACCTGAAATTCTTATTTAATGATTGGGAACCCAACTTAATCGGTGGGGATGTATTTCCTTTTGGGCATCCAAATGTTAGTGGTGGAATGTTCGCCGTATGGAACGACCATTGTGGAAATGGGATCAGTGAAAAAGATGTTCACCATAGAGCCTTTCCTGCTCTTCAGGTATTGGCGCAAAAAATGTGGGATGGCAAATCTGATCATTCAAGTCTTGTTCATTTTCAAAATACAGCAGAAAAATTAGTAGAGGCTCCTTATGTGAATGTAATGGGGAAAGTGATTTCGAAAGGAAATGAAGTGTTACAGTATGATTTTTCTCATTCAGCGTCGAAAGATTTTTCAGGAAACCAATATGATCTTACAGAAACCGATCAGGTAAAATGGCAGAAGAAAAAAGGAAGTCAGTTCGACGGGAATTCTATGCTTAACACACCAATAGAAGAAATTGGCTATCCCTATAAAGTTGCTTTTAAACTTAGTTTTGATCCTAAGAATACTTCAGAAATGATATTGTTTAGTTCGCTTAATGCTCAAGTGGTGGCAACTCCTAAATCGGGAAAAATTGCGCTAGGATTTAAACGAGATGGCTATTTCTACAGTTTTGAACATTTGATAGATACCAATACGCCTGTTAAAATTGCCATTAAGGGCGATCATAAGGGCACTTCGCTATTGATCGATGGAAAAGAAGTAGAACGCCTGCAGGGGAAAGTGGAAGAACACAAAAAGGAAGATGGGAAAATTAACAAGATGTATATTCAGCAAACGCTTGTATTTCCTTTGAGAAAAATTGGTGCTAAGGAAAATGGATTTTCTGGTACCCTTTATAATTTGCAAGTAATTAGAGAAACAAAATAAGGTAATTATGAAGAGTAGAAATGTAGTAAGACTTCTGTTGATGCTAGTTATAGTATTAGCTTCGCAGACTGTGAAGGCCGTAAACGTTATTCCGCGTCCGGTAAAAATGGTGGAAAATGGTCAGGTTTTCACCATAAAAAGCGATATGAAAATCGTTTATTCTGCCGGATTAAAAGAACAGGCAGAATTATTGGAAAGTGCACTTTCACCAGCTACCGGATGGGATTTGGAGATTGTGGAATCGAAGAAAATTAAGGACAAAGCAATTTTTCTGAAGTTGGATAAAAACCTGGAGCTAAGTAAAGAGGGATATACGCTTAAGGTAACGAATAAAAAAATTGTAATTGCAGCGAAAGAATCTGCAGGTATCTTTTATGGTATTCAAAGCTTATTGCAATTGTTGCCTGTTGAAATTTATAACAAGCAGCGTCAGAAGAATATTGCCTGGAATATTCCTGGAGTGGAGATAGAAGATACGCCTACTTACAAGTGGCGTGGAATGATGCTTGATGTGAGCCGTTATTTTTTCGAAAAGGAATATGTTATTCGCTTTATTGATATGATGGCGATGTACAAATTAAATGTACTTCATTTTCATTTAATTGATGATTCTGGTTGGCGTTTGGAAATTAAAAAATACCCAAAGTTAACCTCTATCGGAGCATGGTCTGGCGAAGGAGAAAAACGTCATGGTGGATTCTACACCCAAGAGGACATAAAAGAAATTGTTGCTCATGCATCTGCTCGTAATGTTGATGTGATTCCAGAAATTGAGATTCCTGCGCATACGCTTTCTGCTATTGCTGCATATCCTCATTTGTCTTGCGAAGAAAAACAATTGAAAGTGCCGGAACAGCACTTTATAAGTAGAGATTTGTATTGTGTTGGTAAGGAATCAACCTTCGAGTTTTTAGAAGATGTGTTTGAAGAAACATTTGCTCTATTTCCTTCGAGTTATATTCATATTGGAGGCGATGAGGCTCGATACGACCGTTGGGCAAAGTGTCCTCACTGTCAGGCTCGCATGAAAGAGCAAGGGTTAAATCACGAAAAGCAACTTCAGGTATACTTTAACAAGCGAATTCAGAAAATGGTTGGCAAACATGGCAAAACAATTGTTGGATGGGATGAGATTATCGAAGACGGTTTAACAGAGAAATCTGTTGGTATGGTTTGGCACGATAAGAAAAAAGCAATTTCAGGAATTAAAGCTGGTCACGATATTGTAATGGCACTTACCGGACATTGTTATTTCGATGTGGCAGAAAGTAAAATTCCTGGTGAAATAAAAGCTGCTACCTGGTTGGCTCCAATCTCTTTGCAAAAAGCTTATGAGTGGGATCCTATGATTGAAGGTATTGCTGAGGAGAATCGCAAACAAGTATTAGGAGGAAATGGCTGTTTGTGGTCCGATCAATTCATTCATGGAACCATACTTCAACGTTTGGCTCCAATCAACGAGAACCGTGCAGAACAATATATGGACTATCTTGCTTTTCCTCGTATGGCTGCATTAGCAGAGGTGTGTTGGACGCCACTGAAACTACGAAACTGGAATCAGTTTGAGCAAAACATGCGCACGCATTACAATCGTTACGATCAGGCTGGTTACGGATACCGAGTACCGCAACCTAAATTGATTTCTAAGAAAGAGGTAAAGGGTGGTTTCGAAATAAGTTTAGAAAATGTTGTAGCGGGAGCAGAGGTGCGTTATGCTACCGATGGAATACCTGCAAACGTACATTCTACTGTTTATACAAAGCCTGTTTTTGTGAAACGACTTTCCGATTTTCAAGCAATAAGCGTGGTTAGCCGTCAGCAGTATTCTTTGCCATTGTATTTTGCACAAAAATACGATGAGTTTAAGAAATATGGTAAAATGGTAAGCCAGTGGAGACCTAAAGATATCACCGGTAAGGTATTTGCTGATTTTGAGATGAATGCCACAGGTAAAATCAACAAGAATGGTACTTACGAGCTAAGCTTTTTGTATACCGATGGAACCTATCGTTTAGACATCGAATCTGTTACATTGTACAAAAACGGAAAACAGATTACAGAAGATGTACACGCTGGCTTTACAGGAGGATCTTCGGAGAACAATACCTACGTATTATCCGTTAAGGAGTATGAAACAGGTGCAGCCTTTACCATTAAGGCAAAGGTTCGTGGAGATCAAGGAAAGGATAGCTACGGACTTGTTTTCATTAAAATGAAATAAGATCTGATTATACAAATTAGTATAAATAAAGAAGAGGCTGTATCATATCCTGATACAGCCTCTTTTTCATTTTTCACAATAGCCTATGGCTTATTCGGCAGCTAATTTTAGAAGTTGTTCTTTTAGATTTGGATTACCTGGTCTATCTGCATTATAAGTAACCAGTTTTCCCTCTTTGTCAATAATTAAATAGGTTGGTACTGCAATTATTGAAAGCGATTGGTGAAGTTTCGAGTCAAAACCATTATCAAAGCGATAATGATTTTTATCTGTTAAAGAAACTTTGAATACCTCAGGCCATAATTTATCTGATTTTTTATCTACAGTAGTGTAGATGAATTCTATTGGTTGATCAGATAATGATTCTTTTAGTTTTTTTGACTTCGGCATGATCATTCTGCAAGGACCGCAGCCTAAACTCCAAATATCCAAGTAGATTACTTTACCTTTGTGCTGTGCAATTAAATCTTTTATGCTTAGCTCTATCTCGTCCGAACTGTGCAATGTTGTTTGTAATATATCTTTGTGCAAAGGAGCTCCAATCATTGCCTTTTTAGCATTGCGCATATTTACTTCTCGATCAATAACCTTTTTGCAATTAGGATCTGTACTTATGCTATTAAAGGACTCAATGTATTTGGGAGCATCTGTATTTCTAAAGGTTAGGTTATAATAGATTTCGAGGAGTAGTACATTTTCCCGTGTTTTGCCACTAAGCGAATCCATAATAACCGAAAGCTTTGCATCTTCTTTGCTAAGTGTTGTATCTGCAGCCATTCTTTTTAGTGATTCCTTACGAATTAAAGAGCCAAAAAGGTGACTGTAATTACTGCAAATAAGGTATTCATCATTCTGAATAGAAGCAATTGTGTTGTACTTGTCTGCTCCTTCGGGCAATTGTAAGGAGTCTATATCTTGTCTGTTTTTTCTGGAATAAGCTAAGGGAGCATTATTCAGTAAATAGATGTTGTCAACTTCTGTTTCTAATTTAAAGAAGTGAATAAATTCTTTTTGCAACTCAAGTTTCTTTTTGAAAATTGCCAATTCATTTTGTCTGATATTTACATAGTCAGTAATCATTTTATACATGTCGTCGAGCGTATGATCTTCCCCGTACCATGATCTCATTACATTATTTCGATCGCATTTTTTTACTTTTTCGAGCTGATAAAGAAAACTATTTTTAGTTGCACCAGTTCCTGTAAAGAGAAGAGAGTCCCCATCTACAGTTATTTCCAAATTGTCGCCAGGGCTAAGCACCAGTGAATTTCTATTCTTGTTAAAGGTCATCATTCCTTTACTTAATTTTTGCAGAGGAATAGTGATGTTAAAATGTCCGGTACTGTCTACCCTGGCTATTCTTGTTTTGCCTGAAGGTTCAGCAGGGTTTTCTTTAAACCATTCAAACTCTATTTTTTTAACATCTAAGGAAAGGACTGTTCCCTTAATTTTCGCAAAATTTTCTGGCTGTTTCGTGATGCAAGAGCTTAGCAGGATTACTAGGGCACAAATGCTTATTAATTTGTTCATGTTTTTGGGATTTTTTTTAATGGTTATAGCGTATGATTTTCTATTAGACAACTAAGATATTAGTTTTTATATACTGTTGAGTATTGATGATGTTAATATACGTTAAATGTAAACTTAATCGTATTGATAAATTTCAGCCGTATGGCATTGGTGAATCGATGGATTATTTTATTGGCTTAGGGGGGGAGGATATTTCCTGTATCCATAATAAAAGCCCCTCGCCAGTGCATTCAAGCTGATGGGGGCTTTTACTTTTAATTGATTTTGTACTTAGGATTCGATCAAATCATCGACAGTATTATGCGACGATTTTGGTTTTGGCAAAGTGTATTTTGCCATGCGAGCCGGATTATCGCTAAAAATGATTTGCGCAACTTGGCTTAGTGGTTTAACTAACAAATACAGTTCGTTAAGTTTTTGCGTACGCTCTTGAGTAATAAGGATACGTTTATTTTTGAACCTCTCCTGAGCAATATCAGCATTTTTTAATCGTTCAGCCTTGCTCATTAGCTCGTTAATTAAATCCTGCGAACATCCTGCACTTACCAAATTGGTTTGATAACTTTCGGCAGTATTCGCATGCTCTTCCATAAACCTAACCATTTTGTCTTGCGAATCCCTCACTTTTTGGATGTCGTTAAAACCAAACTGATTTTGAATTGCTGAATTGTCCTTAAAGGCTTTGCGAACAAAATAGCTTATGGTTTTGTAGGAATGATTGCAATCGGCCATGGCATCGAGCACCAGTTGAGTGTGCTCAGCCATCTCATCAATTATTACCTGATCCGATTTTTGAGCCGTAACCACGGCAAGTAAATCTTTAATTTCAGTCCCGTATTCTGGTGTATAAGTAGAATCGAATGTAATAAATGCATCGGAATCTTCGGGGTACACTTCGGAAACCACTCTAGCATATTGAAGAAGTGTTGCTTCCGGAATTTTAAATAATCTATCGTTTAAAGGCATGTATATATTTATTTAATGCTTTTAAAAAATGAATGCTACTTATCCGGAATTATTTTCCGGCCTTGAGAGGATGAAGTTAAACCGAACAAGAATCCTAATTTTGATCGGTATTAGCT
>JADGFH010000759.1 GCA_016743925.1 Labilibaculum sp. | reverse complement strand
CTACAGATATGGATAATATAGATAAGGGTTTCATGAACGAGGAATTAATTAAGTTGATTCGAATGAGAATGCCTTACGGAAAGTACAAAGGAAGATACCTAATTGATATTCCAGAACCTTACTTGGTTTGGTATCGACAAAAAGGGTTTCCTGCTGGTAAATTAGGCGAAATGCTCGCCTCTATGTATGAAATTAAGCTGAATGGTTTGGAAGGAATGTTGCGACCACTTTGCAAGAAGTATCAGTAAGCAAAATCGCTCTTTACTATTTACATATTAAGCTCTAAGGCCATAGATTTAAACAAACACCATACTTTTTTACCTTCTACCAGGTCCATCTTCATTTGCGATGCATGTGTAATCGAAACCAACAATTTAAAACCAACATCTACAAGACAATAGTTTCGGTTCTCCTTCTGAATTACCTTAATGATAGTTCCAGGCAGCTGATTTCGAATGGAGATATTAGGGATTTGCTCTAAGGTTAATGCAATATCTTCTGGTCGAAGTGAAACATTCATTTCATCACCAACCAGACAACAATCTGCTATCAATTCGCGCTCTACTCTAATTTCACTAAAAGCATGCTTATTTGATAAAATTGTGATTCCATTCTTTTGATCATGAGATTCAACTCGAAATGGTATAACATTCAATAATCCTGCCCCACGCATTACTTCTAGCATGTTTTCCTTCTCTACCAAATCTAGGTAGTTACCATGGCCTACAACTCTTCCATTCTTCAGTAAAAACAATTCCCGAGTTAAGCTTAGCAAGTCTGGTAAATCATGACTAACCACTAACATCGGGATGTTAAATTTCTGATTGATCTTAATTAGGTATGGGATGATCTGTCGACGTAACTTTACATCTAGCGATGAAAATGGCTCATCCATTAACAAAAGCTTAGGAGAACTGAGTAAAGCGCGTCCTATTGCCACGCGTTGCTTCTCTCCTCCCGATAATTGCCTTGGTCGCTTTTCAAGCAAATCATTTAATTCCAGCAAGTTTACCAATTCAGAAAATTGAATTACTTGTTTACCTTTCTGCACATACTTTGTAGCAAATAGTAAATTTTTCCGAACGCTCATGTGTGGAAATAATCGTCCTTCTTGAAACACATATCCAATATTACGATTTCGGGCAGGCTCATTTATGTTCTTTGAAATATCAACTAACAAACGATCTTCAATCTGCACAAATCCTTCATCGGGCTTCTCTAAACCAACTAACAAGTGCATTAAAGTTGTTTTACCTGCTCCCGACGGACCAAATACTCCAGTAATTCCACGAATGAAATCAACTTCAATATCTAAAGAGAAATTGCCTTTGTTACATTTTAAATGTGCCGATAAAGCATGCATAAACAACCGTTTTTTTTCGTTCGTAAAATAAAATTTCAAAACCTAAATTCGCTTGTGTAATTTCTTTACTAAATATTCAGAAACAGCCATAGCCAAAAAAGAAAATACAACAGCAACCAAAAGTAAACGGAATGCTGAACTTTCCATTCCTGGAACCTGAATCTGATTAAAGAGAGCTAAGGGGATTGTCTGTGTTTCTCCCGATATATTTCCTGCAAAAATTATGGTAGCACCAAATTCACCTAACGATCTTGCAAACGAAAGAACAAAACCACTGATAATACCCGGTAAAGCCAAGGGCAAAGTCACCCTAACAAAACTTTGAAAAGTACTGGCTCCTAACGTTTTTGCAGCTTCCTCGAAGCCAGGATCGACCATTTCTACTGAAAGACGAATGGCACGAACAGCCAAGGGAAAAGAAACAATCATAGAAGCTATTACTGCGGCATAATAGGTAAAGGCAATTCGTATTCCAAACCATTCATATATAAACTGTCCTATCAGCCCTTTTGAGCCTAGCAAAAGCAATAAAATGAATCCCGTTGCCACAGGTGGCATTACCAGAGGTAAATTTACAAATCCCTCTATTAATGACTTTCCTCTAAATGATTTACGAGCCAGCCACCAGCCCGTTATAATTGCAATTGGTAAAACCAGAATAGCACACCACAAAGCCACTTTAAAAGAAAGGCCTATTGCACTCATTTCTGTTTCCGAAAACACGAACCAATTTTCCATATTTATTCTATTTTAAAACCATTCCTTTTCCAAATCAATTTAGCCTTATCTCCCTTTAAAAAAGCCATGAAAATTTCTAAATTTTCATCTGATTTAATTTTTCCTGCTCCATAATAAAGAATTGGGTCACAATCCGTCACTTCAAATTCATAAACTGCTCTTACTTTTTTAGATTTTTGTGCATCCGACAGATACACCATTCCCATTTCAACTTCTCCCATTTCAACCATAAAGAGAGCATCACGCGCGTTCTTAGCTGGTAATATACGCTTCGCTAACTTAGTATCCCAAGCATTTGATATCATGATTTGTTGAGCATATTTACCTGCAGGAACATGAGCCGGATCACCAATTGAAATACGACCTTTAAAGAGATTTGGGAAATTAACAATCGAAGCAGAATCAACAAATAACTCTTTATTCTCAATTGGAACAATCGCAACCATACTATTTTCAGCTATGCTATTAATCGAATTTCGATTAACCAATTGCAAAGAATCCAAATAATCCATCCAATCTTTACTTGCTGATACATAGTAATCAAAACCTGCTCCACTTTCAATTTGTCTAGCTAATATACCCGATGATGCAAAATTTAATCGAATACTAATTCCTGTTTCATTTTTAAATTCACCGGCAATTTCTGTCATAACATTAGTAACACTAGCTGCAGCAAAAACACTAATTGAATTCTTTGATTTATCACTAGATGAGCATGATATTAAAAAAATAAACAGGAGAAAATAGAAAACTTGTGTCCTATTTTTTAACAATAATTTCATGAATTATGAGCTTAGTTGGGGTTTGAAGATATGAAAATAGTAATTTTTCTTAAGATTAAAGTGTTCCATAATTAGAAGATCACTCTAAAACTAAATAAACTCATTTGTTAAGGAAATCATAATTCTTAATGATTCTAAATAAAATTCCGTAACTTCAGTTTTAAACTATAATCCACCAATCTAAGTATTTCATGAAAGACAATATTCTTTGGTATTTTGAAAATTTTAATTTTCTCGATTCTCTATCGATGAAAGAGAAAATGGAACTTAGCAGTCAG
>JADGFH010000758.1 GCA_016743925.1 Labilibaculum sp. | reverse complement strand
TCTCTTATTTGGGGGTGATTACTAAGCCGTCGAAGCGGTTTGGTGAAATAAAGGTATATCTGCGACTCGATTCTAAGGTTGGAGATGAAGGATTAGGTTATCCGGATTTATTGCTTGATGAGAAGATTGATTTACGTCCTTTGAGCAATGATTATTCTTATGGGAAATATCAAGATGGTAAATTAATTACCTCTTCGGGGAAATTTAATTATTTCATGAATAGTGCAGGTTTTGGGGAAAGTGCAAAGGAACTTTTTTGGAAACAGGTTGATGATTATGATCATTTAATTTACAAATTCGATAATAATGCTGTCGTTGTAAGTTGTCCATCGGTATCATGGTACAACAGAGTGGTCACTATTCCTTATGTTTTTGTTGTTTTTTACTTTTTTGGATTTTTGATTTGGGTATTTGAGAAATTTAGACTGCATCATCAGTTTAATTTAAGTTTTAAATACCGAATTCAATATTCCATTATTGGCTTGCTAATGCTATTCTTTGTTTTACTTGGAGGAGGAACGGTTTATTATAATATAAATCAGGCTAACGAAGCCAATAATAGGAACTTGCAGGAAAAATTGCAGCTTGTTAAAAGGGAGGTTGTTGGCGATCTATTGCAGAATAATGGTAAAATTTCAGAAGAAGAACTAACGGATCGATTAAGGCAATTATCGAATTTAATTTTTGCGGATATCCACCTATATGATCTTTCTGGTAGCTTAATATCTTCTTCGAGGCCTGAGATTTTTGAAGAAAAACTACAGGAGAGGAAAATGAATTTTGCAGCTTATTATCAACTCTTTTTTAAAGAAAGAACGCATTTTATTCATAAAGAGAAAATAGGAGAAATGTCTTATTTGTCGGCTTACGAATCTATAGTTGATGATAATAACAAAACAATTGCCTATGTAAATTTACCTTATTTCCTTAAAAGTCAGGAGCTTGAAAAAGAGATGTTTAATTTGATATTGGCTGGAGTGAATCTTCATGTATTGATGATTTTGTTGGCTATTTTTCTTTCGGTTATCATTTCAAATAAAATAACATATCCTCTTCGATTAATTCAAAATCGTTTAAAGGCAACTCGTTTTGGTTCGTATGGAGAACAGATTGAATATTCTAAGAATGATGAAATAGGTAGTTTGGTAAAAGATTATAATCAAATGTTAATTGAGTTAGAGGATAGTGCGAAACGCTTAGCTCGGTCGGAAAGAGAATCGGCATGGAGGGAAATGGCAAAGCAGATTGCGCATGAACTTAAGAATCCCTTAACGCCAATGAAATTGAGTATTCAATTTTTACAGAAGCGTTTCGAAGAGAAAACACCTAATTGGGAAACTCATTTTAATAGGGTAAGTAAAACTTTAATTGAACAAATAAATGCACTATCATCTATTGCAACTGCATTTTCTAACTTTGCGAAAATGCCATTGGCTAATAATGAAGATTTAAACCTTGTAGAAGTTCTTCAACACGCCATTAATCTTTTCAAAAATGATGATTTAGATTTAAAACTGGATTTGAATAAGATCGATGCGGCGAACGTTTTTGTTGATAGAGAACAATTTGTTCGGGTTTTTGTAAATCTCATAAACAATGCAATTCAGTCAATTCCTGAGGGGAACGATGGGCAGATTGTAATTGAGTTAGAGGAAAGATTTTCGGATTATCAGGTCAGTGTGATTGATAATGGTTCTGGGATAAATGATGAAATAAAAGGAAAGTTATTTTCTCCTAATTTCACTACAAAATCAAGTGGGATGGGACTTGGATTATCCATAGTGAAAAAAATTATTGAAAATGCGAAGGGGAGTATTTTTGTTGAATCAGAACAAGGCGTAGGCTCTTGTTTTATTGTCAGAATTCCTAAAAAATAGAATCTGAGGTATGAAGATTTCAATATTGGTTGATAATACTGCTAAGGAAGGATTTGAACATATTCATGGTTTTTCAGCTGTAATTGAATCTGAAAAGAAAATTTTATTTGACCTTGGGCCAAACGGTTTGTTTTTGGAGAATGCCAATAAGATGAACATTGATTTGGATGAAATTGAAACTATCGTTTTGAGTCATGGACATTGGGATCATGGTGATGGTCTGAAGAGTATTTCTGGTAAACATTTAATTACACATCCAAATTCATTTGCTCTTCGTTTTAGAAAGGAAAGTAAAACTCCGGTTGGTTTGAGAATGTCAAGAGATGAAATTTCATCTAAATTTGATTTAAAAGAATCTAAGGAACCTTGTTGGATTAGTAATGAAATGGTTTTTCTTGGAGAGATTCCGCGTAAAAATAACTTTGAAGCATTATCAACAACCTTTATTTTAGGAGATGGTTCGCCCGATTTTGTAATGGATGATTCAGCAATTGCAATTAAAAGCGAAAAAGGTTTAATTGTTTTAAGTGGATGTGCTCATGCAGGAATATGCAATACGG
This sequence comes from Labilibaculum sp., assembly GCA_016743925.1. Classification (GTDB taxonomy): domain Bacteria; phylum Bacteroidota; class Bacteroidia; order Bacteroidales; family Marinifilaceae; genus Labilibaculum. Next base: position 726 of record JADGFH010000758.1, on the reverse strand, counting down.
TCTCATATGCAAAAGAAGTTTGTGTTGAAGATAACGTTTATGCTGTTTTGGGTGGCTTTCATCTAAAAAAGATAGATGATGTTTTTGAGAAAACTGTTGAATTCTTTCAGCATGAAAACCTGCAGGTTTTGGGTGCAACTCATTGTACTAGTTCGTCCGTGCAAGATGAATTTAAAAAATATTTTAAAACATTAGATTTGGAGGCAGGAGTAGAAGTTAAATTGTAATTATTTAACTTCATCCATAGAAATAATTTTGTGTAAAATTGCATAAACAGTAAGCCCAGACACTGATTTTATCCCTAGTTTGTGAGTGATGTTTTTGCGATGAGTAACAACAGTGTGAATGCTGATAAATAGCTCATCAGCAATCTCTTTATTTGTTAATCCTAAGGCAATGTGTTTTAGGATGTTTTTTTCTCGGGCACTAATGACATCTGTGTGTCTATCAGTAAGTGAATTTTGGTTTTTCTCGTTCAGTATTTCTTGTAATAAATCGAGAATTGTATTTTTTCCATCCAAATAATTGATGTACCCGTCTGCTTTTAACTCTTCCTTTAAATTTTTTTGATCTGATATTAGAATCAACGAAAGTTTATTCCCATTTATAAAATTTCGCTTTAAATCGGGGCAATTAGTAGGTAGTAATTCAGGGTTAATAATCAAAATGTCGGGTTTGATTTGATTCACAATTTTACACACATCATCCTTATTGTCGATAGATTGG
>JADGFH010000038.1 GCA_016743925.1 Labilibaculum sp. | reverse complement strand
GATACATCGAAAGTGCTGCTATTTTACTAAAGTGAAATGATGACAATATCTTTTGAGAAATGTTAAAAAGTTAACAATAATATTTTCATCAATTAGGCAGCAAACTGAATTTGATTGCAAATTCAGAATTTAAATCAATATATTATGAAAGCAAATTCGTTATTATTGGTAATTGTGCTGTTCTTTTTTCCAATTAGATTAATAAAAGCACAGGAAAACTGGGTTCTTTATGGGCAGTCGGTAAATGTTGGCGATTTTGAAGGGCTTCCATTTCGTTTACAAGCATCGGTAAAAACAGAAATAGACGATGAAAGTGCCTCTACCAACATTGGTGTTGCTGTTTATACTGAAAACGGAGTTAGTTTTTATAAAAGCTCGCCTCCCTTGCGTAATACACAATGGGAAACACATACCATCGAAGGAGTAATTGATACTGGTGCTTTTCGAATCGCATTTGGAACTTTGTGCCGGTACAATGGTAAGTTCTATCATGATGATATTCGAATTGATGTAAAGACAAAAGATAATCAATGGGATAATATCTTTCTCGATGATTTTGAGAATGGAAATATAAATTTTAAACAAGGAAGCACTTCCGGTCCCTATGGAAAAAATGAAAAATTTGAAGCCAGAATATATCGGGAAAATACCAAAAATGAAAATAATTGCTTACTAATATCTGGCAGAGGAGTACCAAATTATGGCACAAACAAGATTGCAGGAAAGTATGCAAATGTTAATGAAATAAAACTTTACTATGAGGAATATGGTGAAGGTCATCCGTTTATCGTTTTGCATGGCAATGGTGGTTCAATTGGGTCAAGCTCCAAGTTTATGCCTCACCTAATCGACAAATATAAGGTGATAGCTATTGACAGTAGGGCCCAGGGTAAATCAACCGATACGAATGCTCCACTAAGCTATATGCAAATGGCATCGGATGTAAACGTTTTGCTTAATCATCTAAAACTCGATTCGGTTTACGTATGGGGACATAGCGATGGAGCAATAGTAAGTCTAATTTTAGCGATGGAATACCCTAAGAAAATTAAAAAAATACTTGCCTTTGCTCCTAATATTACTCCCGATAGTGCCGCTGTATATCAGTGTGCTATTGACGATAGCAAAAAAATAACTAAAGAATCAGACGATGCTCTTACACGAAAATTAAATCGACTTATGATCGATTATCCAAATATACCTTTCTCTAGATTATCGGAAATAAAAATCCCGGTATTATTAATGGTGGGCGATAGGGATATTATAAAACATCAACATACGCTAAGAATTTTCCAGAACATTCCTAAATCTAATTTGTGTATACTTCCAGGAACAACTCATTCTGCAGGTTGGGAAAAACCGGAATTATTTTTATCCTTGATGGATAATTTTTTCGAGAAACCATTTATCATGCCTGATTCCAAAGATTGGTTTAAATAAGAAAACAATGATCAGAATTGTATTCTTATTTATAGTCTTCATCCTGTACTGTTAATAGGTGAAAATATTTGGCCATTATGATTTTTTACCGATGGCCTTTTTTACTTCCCAAAATCATCAAGATCCAATACTGAAATTACCTCGCCAACAACGCAAAGAACGCCGCTTGCAAACAGTTCGGCTTCTATAATTACCTTTCGTTTGCCAATTTCCTTAATCTTCCCTTTACTCTCTATTTCGCCACCAATTAGAGTTGGTTTTAAATATTTTACTTGCAAAGATGCGGTAACACTTTTTGGAGCCTTGGTATCTGAAAGCTCAATGCCTTTCTCTTTTGCCAGGGCTAAGACAGCCGATCCGGTTTCGTGACAATCTATCAACGAAGCCAGCAATCAGTCATACACAAAGCCAGAAATGGCTGGGGGGTAATCTTTAGGCACAAAACGGGTAATGGTTTCATCACCATCCCAATTGGTTTTAATCTGATGTTAGTGTTCATTTAATCGTCCACAACCATAGCATTGTGCAAAATGATCTGGGTAATAATCTTGTATTCCTTTCATTTCTTTTTATTTGATTGCAATGCTAACGCTAATAAAAATAGGAAGAATAGTGATATCTACTTTGGGATTAGTATTTAGGCTCTTTTTTGGTTTACATCAACCTGTGAGAATTTCTCATTTCGCCTTGGGATCTGTTTCTTCCGTGATTTTTGTTTTTTTCTTTGCCCTTTCCATCTCGAAGTTTATAGCTAAAGGTCAGCATGTAGAAATTTGTCAATTTGTTGCTGTAATTATCAGATGTGTACAGTTCTTTTACGATGTGCGATCTTTCATCATTATTGCTAAGAAGATCATAAGCTGTTAATGAAATTTCACCTCTTTTATTTTTAAAAACCTTTGAGGATAAACCAAGGTTTAAGTGCCAAACGATATCTTGATTTTGAGTAGAATAATTGTTTTGATAATTGTTACTTGCATTGGTTCTGAAAATGAAATCTTTTAGAAATCGCCAATACATGTTTAGCGATGTGGTTTGTGAAATATATTCCGATCCTTTCGATTTATTATTCTTTGAATTCGAATATTTACTAGAACTTGAAAAAGTGAAATCGATCTTCTCATTAATATTAGAACTAAGAATCATCCCATGCCTAATATTCCAAGAATCGGTATACGATTTTTTGTTATTGACCAATACAGGAGAATGAGAAAGCATTCCTTGCGTATTAATATTTAGCTTCGACTTTATTTTTTTTATCGGTAAACTATAGCTTACACTGCTGGTTAAATGGTATTTTCCATCCAAATTAACAGGTTGAGAGAATTGACCACCTGCTGGAAGAAAATACTTACCGTTAATTGTTGTATCCTTACTCGCAACAATTGTATTTCGTCCAACAGAATTACTTGTGCTAGCTAGCTTGGTATGAATTGAGATGTGTGTGCTTTTTTCTGTATTAGATGCTTTATACATCCCCATAAGCGTATGAGTTCTTGATTGTTCTAAATTTGAATTTCCTGTTGTAATAGACAATGGCTTGGATAAATCAACAACCTCCTGCAGGTTTGACACCGATGGGATATTTGTTTGAGAATTGTATTTCAAACTCAGTCGTTTGTTCTTGGCAAGTTTATAAATATATCTGGCATTTGGTTTTATGGAATAGAAATCCTTCTTGAATTTACTTTTGTTTGGAAAGCTCTCCATGCTTTTTAAGGAAACAATTTCCAGGTCGTTGCCGATGATTATTTTATGTTTTTCGGAGCGGTAATTGTAAACAAAACGACCACTGTTAATTTGTGTCGTATTATCAAATCGATTGCTTGTTAATTCATCAAGTTCATTGTACAAATTAGTTTGAGGATCTAGATTGTATCCGTTTTTATTCGATTTACTGCTTTTGTTCTCGTAATTGTAGCCAATAGTTAAAGATCCCTTTTCCCACATGGGCTCAGAATAAGAAATGCCTGTTCTTATATTGGTATTTGTGCCTTCGCCATCAGAAATTCTGTTAATACTTTGATTGACCTCATTAGCTTCATTTAGTGTTTCCGATACTTGTTTTCCATCCGAATTATTATTGATGTAATTAATACTGGTATGCATGGAAAGTATCCGTCTTTTTTCACTTAGTCTTCTCGAGAAATTCAAGCTTTGTCTAATATTATAATTCTGATTTTCTGAAGTTTTCGTATTGGTATTCGAATTAATCATATTGCCCTCAATATAAGTATCAGAAAAGGAGTTGGATTTCGAATTTGCATCCGAGGATTTAATAGAAGTGTTCAATAAAAACTTGTTTTTAGGATTGGAGTTCAATTTCAAGCGCAGGTTCATGTTGTGATTTGCGTTTTCTCGATTCGAATCGTTCTCTCTGTTTTGTATTTGACCTTCCCGAGCTTCAGAAGTGTAATTCCTCACACTCTTGCTCTTATTCTCATATTCGTTATTACCGTATTCGTAGCTAAACTCGAACTCTTTTTTATTTTTACTGGCAGTAAGATTAAGCCCAATGGCATCAGCTTGAATGTCGTTACCGCTAATGCTCGATTGTCCAAATCTTCTGTTGTTTAGGCGTAAAGGAGCATTCACATTTTTCGACCGACCAATTATTGTTAGGCTGTTATTATCCGATAAGCTATTAATATTTCCATTAAATCCGTATTTGCTTTCTTTTCCTGCACCAGCGGCAAGTTCTCCAAACAGCAGTCTTTTACTGGTTTTGTTTGTGACGATATTCACAGTTCTTTTCTCATCCTTATCGGCAATGCCTGAGAATTTTGCTTCATCACTCTTGTATTCGAAAACTTCTATGTTTTTAATTACATCGCTAGGAATTGTTTTCAATGCCTGATTCATATTCTTACCAAAGAATTTTTTACCATCAACCAATATTTCTGCAATCTGTAAACCTTCCGTCATTAATTTGCCATCAAGCTCCATAAAACCTGGCATTTTAGCCAAAAGTTCACCTGCCGTAGCATCCGGATTAATCTTAAATGCTTGCGGATTATAAACCGTAGTATCTCCCTTTTGTAGAGTGGGAGGTAAAGTTTCAACAATGCTTATTTCTTGTAAGAATTCACTGTTCTCGATCAGTTTTAATGCACCCAAATCGATAGGCTGTTTATCCAAGCTAATCGATTTTTGAATCGTATTGTACCCAATAAACGAAACCTGAAGTTGGTAGCTTCCCGGCCGTGCTTTTAGACTAAAATCTCCTTTTTCGTTGGTGATTGTACCTTGCATATTTATGCTATCGCTTTTGCTGATTAAAAGAATGCTTGCGCCGGGTAAAGTTCCTTGTTCTTGCGAGTCAATAATTTTACCCTTAATGGATATGGTTTTTTGGGCATAAATTGAAGTTCCTAACAGCAGAACTAAAAGGAGGAGGGTGAATCGATACATGTTTACTGTAATTAAAAAGAGTTGTAAATACATATTATAGACAAGCGAACAAAGAAAAGGTTTAATTTCTATTTTGTTAATATTACTTAAGCTGATATTTAAAGCAATTATTTTGCTGTGGCGGTTCTTTTCCTTGCACTCTATTTGTGCAATTCAGGAAACAAAAGAAAAACCTATATCATTTTGAGCGATACCATTCAAAGCCCAAGTATATTGCAGTATATCTTCTTGAAAAAGGAAGTGGTAGTAAATTGGATTGCTGGCAGGACTTGCTTCAGAATAAAAATACAAATAGGACAAAACCTGGATGGCACCAGCCACTCACCAAACAATTTTCTGATCACCTATATAGCGCCAGCCTATCTCCAAATATTTTTTGGCTTGCCTAAACCAGGCCAGCTCATCTTCTACCGAATTTTTGATTGCCTGAATTGCGCCAGCTTATCACCAAACAAATTTTTGATCTCCTAAATTGCGCCAGACTATCACCAAATATATATTGGCTTGCCTAAACTGGGCCAGCACATCCCTAAGCAAATTTTTCATTGTTTGAATGGCGCCAGCAGCTCGCCAAACGAATAAGATGATGTGCTGACTAGCTTTTACTGAGTATTAATGCCTTTGTTATTAACTTGTACAGGGTGTTGCGGTAATTAATAAAAATAGATTGATAATTAAAACCTTTTTGTTTTTAACGCATCACAATACACCCGAAGGAGAAAAACTAGAAGAGATGTCAGGTTTAAGTAAGGAGGAAATAGCTTATTGGAAAATAGATACGCTTCAGAATTTTATTAGTGCAGACCTAGGGGACGATCAAAAAATATTGACGTATTTAAAAGCTGCTGAGATTAGTCATTTGCTGTATTTGGATCCAATGCTTATGGGTAAGCAAGATCAAAACACCTATAATTGGGCAGCCCTAAATAATTATATACACAAAGGCAAAACTGAATTATTTGATGAGGGAGCAGAGGAAGATGTCGAAGAACAGCTAAATAATTTTAGTTAGGAATAGGAAGTGCAAAAAGAATAAGCTCACTTTAAGATATCGTAATTGTGTGAAGAGTGTTAGGAATATTTTTGTTGGACAGAAACATTAAAAAAAGAGCAGTTAAAAAAACTGCTCTCTACTTTTTAGCCTTAATTGATATAGAAATGCTAATTTGTTTTTATTTCTTTTTCCTAAAATCAAGTACTTGTTTGCTTTCGCTATAAGCAGCAAATATACCATAGCCATTGTCGATATTGTTATATACAGGCGTGGGTTCGGCATGAAAATTCTCGAAGTTATTTTTTCGTTGTTCGATACATGAGATTACGTAATTGTAGTATTGTTCGCTAACTGACAGTAGATGAATCTGTAAATAATCAGGGCAATAATGTTCATGGAAATCAGGAAAATCAAGCGAGATGGTGTATTTCATACCATTAAAATATTTGTCTGATAGAATTAAGCTCCAATCATTACTTGTTATTGATATGTGACCGTATAAATATTCAATAGACGGATCAGAACTTTGCATCCAAATTCCTGAAGGCATAAAATGATAATCGCTTTCCTGGCCATATGATGATACAGTTTTGTAAATAACATAGTAGTTGTCTTCTGTCTTTGGATCTGAGAAAGTGATATTGCATCGAATTCCTTTGCCCCAAGAGTTATTGGTAATTGTTATTGTGTCAGTAATGGTAAAATCAACTTTGGAAGGCATAACATCCGAGGCTGTTATGGTTCTATCGCCATGTGTAAATTCTACTTTGTAATTTTTCCCACCTTTGGGATTAAATCCTTGCAATGTATAGCCTGCAGGTGTATCGAGATAATATCTGTCTGTATGTTTTGCTTCCTGAAAGATCAATTCACCCAAAAGTTGGTCATCCTCATACAATCTACCTTCCACATTTTTTACATTGTGGTAAGTAGCGGTATCAAAAACCGAAGCTGTTTTTGAAGTCTGAATAATGAAAGGGCTTTCGCTCGAAAACATCGAGTTGATGACGAAATTGTCTGTATTTATTTCTGTTTCTTCAACACAGGAATTTAATCCCGTAAGGGGCATTAATGCCAGTAGTATATATTTAATGCGCATATTTTTAAAATTTAATAGAGTAGGTAACTGATGGTAATCTTTGGAACAGGTTTTCTTCCCTGCTGCCTAATGTATCATGATATCTCCCATTGCCATCTTGTATTTGTGTATCATACAATCTTATTTTGTATGTGTTTTCTTGCTTGTAGACATTGTATAAGCCAACACTTAACATGTGTTCATACTTTCCGATTTGTTTTTTCCAGTTAAGCGATACATCCAATCGGTGATAGGCCGGCATACGAAAGTTATTTCTTTTTTGTATCACAATATCATTATAAGCACTTCTGTTCCCATTTATTGCCATACGGATAGTTGAATATTTTAACACTCCGAGAGTTTCTGCATTTCCTGTTTTATAAGTCCAAATTGCATTTACCGACCAGTGTTTTGTAAATTTGTAATCCAAAACAATGTTTAGATCGTGGCGTTTATCGTATTTGTATGGGAATTCTTGTCTATTGTTGATATTGTCGAATTTCCGAGTACTTTCGGCCAATGTGTAAGCAATCCAACCTGTTAGTTTGCCCTTATTTCGTTGCAAAAGGAATTCTAATCCATAACTTTTACCATCGCCCTGTTCAACTCGCTCTTGCCATGAATTGCCTTCGAAATATGATGAGCCTTCGGCGTATTCTAGCAAATCGCTCATTTGTTTGTAATATCCTTCTACCGAAAAAGCCCAGGAATTGTTAATGCTATAGTATGCCCCTAGTGAAGCTTGTTGCGAGTTGGCTGGTTTAATGTTTTCGGTGGCAGGAACCCAAATATCTGATGATAGATTTATTTTTGAAGAGGTTAAAAGTTGGGAGTATTGTTGCATGATGGCAGCACTTGCATTCAACTGTACTTTATCATTTATATCATATTTTACCGATAGGCGAGGTTCCAAAGAGGAATAGCTTTTACTTCCAGGAACAAATAGGGAGTAATGCAAACCTATATTAGCACTTATTTTATTGCTGATTTGATAGTTGTCTTCTACAAACAGATTAATTTCGTCGGCATAAACCATTTCGTTTTCGTCTACCTCCTCGTTTTCGTTTTCTGCTGAAATGAATTTTTTAGATTCCATTCCCGTATTAAACTCGTGGTAAAGGTATTTACCTCCGAAGCGAATCTGGTGCTTTTGCCACGGATTCCAGTTAAAATCCAGACCTGCAGAAAAGATGTTGATGCCTGACTCAAGCTTGGTAGAATACTCTTTGTTGGTCCAATTGGCATCAGTCTTGTATTGATTCTTGAAAACCTCATTGCTTAAATAATCGTAGGAGCTATAGGATACTGTCGCGTTCAAGAATAAATTGGGATTCATCAGCCAATTCCATCTCAATCCGTAAATGGAATTTCCCCAAGACAATTCGCTTTTTTCTTCTGTTTTTAAATTGGCTTCGTTTTCTTCAATTCGATTTTCCGAATCGCCATTATCGCGGCCAGTGTAATAACTTAGATACAAGCGGTGTTTGTCTGAGAATTTGTGGTTTATTTTGGCATTTACATCATGAAAAGAGTAGTTTGATTGATCGAAATCAGATACATCTTTAATCAATTCATTGGTGAAAAAATCTATATAGGTGCGTCGAGCCGATACAAAAAACGAAGTTTTGTCCTTATTGATAGGACCTTCCAAATGGAATTTGCTAGATATTAAACCAAGGGAAATTCCTCCACTCATTTTTTTTGTGTTTCCTTCTTTCATACGCAAATCAACAACAGAGGAAAGACGACCACCATATCGAGCCGGAAATCCACCTTTAATCACCTTCATATCTTTTATTGCATCGGTATTAAACACCGAATAAAATCCATACAAATGATTGGGATTGTATACTGGTATGCCATCAAGCAAAATCAGGTTTTGATCGGGACTTCCACCGCGGACATGTAGTCCGCTATTTCCTTCACTTCCTACTGATATTCCCGGTAACAATTGGGCGGTTTTCAAAACATCGGTCTCTCCATAAATAACAGGTAATTGTTTCACTTTTTTCAATGGTATTTTTACCATTCCAATGGGAGATTTTTTATCTGCAATCTCATTTTTTGAGTCGAATACGGTTACCTCTGCCAGTTCAAGTGATGGCTTAAGTGCAAGGTTTAGGATCGTATCGGAGGAAAGATTTACTGGTAGGTTTATTGTCCGATAACCAACGTAAGAACAGGCCAGTTGATTACTAGCCATACTCACTGGTATCGAAAAGAAACCATAACTATTGCTAGTAGTTCCTTTATAGGTTTTTGGCGAATAGATATTGGCACCAATCAATCGTTCGCCCGATGATGCATCTTCGATATATCCGCTAATTGTAATTATTTTTTGCCGTTGAGTGTTCTTCCTAATCGGAAACAAAGATATAGTTTGTCCAATTAATTTTGAGTCAATCGCGTAATTGTTGTTTAGTTCCTGTAATAACTCATTTAAAATTTTGGGGTTAAGATTTTTTACCTTTTGTTTTACATTGATTTGTGATTCGCTGTAAGCAAATTTGATTTTGGTTTGCTTTGTTACGTTTACCAGAATTTCTTTAAGCGTAAATTTATCGCAATGTATATCTATGCTTTTTTGCAATAGGCTTTCTTGTGCGTTTACTGCACAATTTGTTATTAGTACAATAAAAAGTAGCAATAGCCTGGAGCTTATTTTATTCATTCTTACTGATCGTTAATTTATTTGACTCAAGATTAATTCGCACTTGGCAACTTAGCTGGATAATCTTAATAATGTCATTTAAGTTTTCGCCGTTAAATTCAGCGGTTAGTTCACGTGTTTTAAGTTCATTGCTTGTAAATTGGTAAGCAAAGTGGAAACGTCTTTCCAACAATGTTATCACTTCTAATAATGATTCATTTTTAAATAAGTATTTACCAGTTTTCCATCCTATAAAATTTTCTGATGCAACAGTGTTTTTGTCTAATGTATTTACACTTTGAATGGCCTGTTCATTAGGTAGTAATTCTACAAAAATGCTTTGTTCTGATTTGTTTTCAACTTTTACTTTTCCGCTTGTAACGGTAACCATGGTTTTATTGTTCGTGGCATCTACATCAAATGTGGTACCTAGAACCTGAACCATCGAAATAGGAGTTTCCACTCTAAAAGGTTTTGATTCGTTACGGGCAACATTAAAAAAGGCATTCCCTTCAAGTTTTACTTTCCGTGCTTTCTGGCTAAAATGTTTGGGATAATACAAACCCGCTTTATAGTTTAAGGAAACAATGGTTCCATCTTCAAGCGTTACCGTTTTTACTTTGTTAGCCCATTCATTCTGTACGTATTGATATTCAGGTTTTAAAATAGTGTTTTGGGAAGTCCAGTATATTCCAAAAGCCAATAAGAATACAGCAGCAATACGCAAACCGTAAGTAATTACTTTGTTCAGGAATTTAGGTTTAATATCCGCTTTACTAAGAATGAGATTCCAATCGTACTCAATATTAACATTGTTTAGCAGTTTGCTTTGCTGGGCAGCTTCCCAAATACTCACATATTGTTCGTATTCTTTTGTCTTGCTGTCCGATTTTGCCAACCAATTTTCTACCTCACACTTTTCATCCTCATTAACCTCTTTTTTGTAGTATTTAATTATTAAATATTGATTATCCATAGTGTTGCCTTTTTAATAAAGATGAATCTTAATAGGTAAACACATATTTAAAAATCGATTTTTTTGAAAAAAAATGAATGGTGTTTGTGTAATGATGTGAAGATGAGCTTAAAAAAGCAAGTGAAGAAATTGTGAAAAATTGTTGTTTTCGTTTTTTGGATCGAATAATTCCTGACGCAATAGCTTTAATGCATTGCTGATTTGTAGTTCAACGGTTCGTTTCGATAAATTTAATTTATCCGCAATTTGCTGATTGCTTAATCCATCGAAGCGATTGAGTTTAAAAATATTTTTGGTGGCAGGAGGGAGTTTGTCTATCAATCCGAAAACATAGGATTCAAATTCGGCTTGTTCTATAGGATTACTGAAGTAACCGAAACTGTTTAGGTTGATTTCTTCAATGCTACTCTCGGATGATTTCTTTTTTAAATGTTGAATGCATTGGTTTCTTACAGATTTAAACAAATAAGCACGATAGTCTAAAATACTTAGTTTTTCAGATTTTTCCAGTAAATTAACAAATACAGCTTGTACCAAATCTTTGGCTATATCTTTATCTTTCACCCATTTTACAGCATACATTAGTAGCGATGGATAATGATCTTTATAGGCATTTGAAATGGTGGTGTGGTTTGACATGATAATTAATTAAGTTGCAAAAGTAACTAAATATTGGGTTTTCATAAATCTATCTGCTAAAAACAGATTTGGTTTGGCATAAATTGAATATTGGTTGAATATCTTGAATTAAATTTAACGAGGAGAATAAATATGAATAAACTTTTTTAAAATCAATTTGTAAGATAAAATAGTACAAGAAAAGCGATTACGTTGGATGTAATCGCTTGTTCGTATTTGTTTTTGATAGTTGGTCGAGAAGATTCGAATTTCCTACCTCATTAAAAATATTTGGATATTTTAAGTTTTAAAAAGCTGTCTTTCTCAAAATTGGACAGAATAAGTTCGTCTTTACTGATATTAGAAAAGAATCGACCTTCCAATTCGGCAGTCCAGCTACTTCCAAACCTACGAGAGGCTTCTACACTAAATATTCTACTATTCGATTCCAAATCACTAATAACTCCAAAAAGAATAGATGCATCCTGAATGTCGTTAAAGGCAATTCTACTTCCAATAAAAAGATCATTTTGAAGAGCATTTAAAGTAAATTCATTGCGCTCGTCGTATAAGTATTCACCAAGTAGACCAATATCCAAACCATTACCATCTATATTACTAAAGGTATATTCTACGCCAGCTACCATAGCATAAAAATCCTCGTGGTCTGCTTGTCGGTAAATAGATTCTAGTTTCCATAGAAAGGCATTGTGGGTAATTTGTAAATCAAGCCCAGTTTGATTAATTACGGGATAAAAAGCCGTGATGTTTTCGGTATTGTCGAAAACGAAAGCAGCTTCGCGCCCGTTACCATAAAAGTGCGAAAGTCCAATATCGAATGCATTAATATAGTGTTTCCAACGAATGGCCATATCCTGTCTCCACTCTTCGGCACCACTTTCGTAAGCAACATCATCTTTATCTATAGCTGTTCCAAAGCGCAATCTTCCTTTAGTTCCAGGAAAGGTACGTTTGCGATGGTAAGGCAGATAAAAGAATTTGAAAGTTCCCATTTTGGAGGTGTTCCAACTAAACTGAACCATAGGTTGCCCTAACTTTTCTTCTCCATCAAAAGATTCTATTGCATCGGTCTGGTTAATGATATCAACCAAATGATTGCTCTCGGCAACACCCCAATACACTTTCTTCAATCCGAGGCTCAATTCCCAATTGTTTTTCGCTTTTTGGTAATAGAATTCGCGAATATCAAAATGTGTTCTTTCATCGTCACGATCAATTCTAAAGAAAGTTGACATATTGATACTTTCGTACCCCTTGTTCCATTCTATGGTATATTCTGGCTTTATAGCCAATGAAGGAAACTGATCTTTTTGACCATCAAATTTCGCCTTATCCAAATAGTAACGATATTCTCCTTCCAGTTCCAACTCAAACTCATGAGTCAGATTCCTTTCTTTCTTAGAATCTTGGGCAAAAGACTGCCCCATAAAACTAAAAATCAGAATGGCTAAGTATATGTATTTTCTCATCAATTTCTATTTTATAATCAGATGAAACCTACCATTCTCAATAAAATCAAAAATGGTAAGCTTCACTATGCTATTATTTTCCGGCTCTTTTTAGAGCCACTTCCGTGAAATCTTCTTCCGAAAGATTTTGCTCAAAATTGTAGTCGCTAAACTGTAACATTGTTTCCTTATGGGTTTGATGATTCACCATATTAAAAACTGCAGCTCGCCAAAACTTGTTTTTATAAAGCTTGTAGTCCGTATAGGTTAAGGTTTTTAATAGAGAATTTTTTCGATCGTAGAATTCAACTTTCTCAATACGGTAGCCTTTATCTTTATTGTAAGAAACAATTCGTTTTGAATAACCTGATTTTGGATCAACAGGATCTTGCTCTACAATAAGTATATTCCCCTTTTCTTCCAGAAATTTATAGCTGTACTTTTCTACCTCTTGCGACGAAAGATCTTCATAGGCAAACTCGCTACCTACAAAGGGTCCCGATTTATTATTGGATGATATCCTTTTGATTCGCTTAATTGAAGGCAAATACAACCACTGATCGTCTGAACCTACCTTATGTGTAAAGGTTAATGTTGATGTGCCTTTTACATCCTTAGGGCTATTAAAAACGATGAGAGATTTGTCGCCATCCTCTGTTAATTCTAAAGTTTTTGTTGATAGATAACGTTCACTAACCTGACCATTCTTGTTTTTCAAAATCATTTTGGTATCAACCGTGCTACTACCAAAGCCTATATCTGCATTTTCAGCTGCCTTAGCGATCTCCATTCCGCGATTATTTGGTGCTTGAGCAGAAACTAAGTTTACTGCCCATATCATCATTACAATTGCTAATACTTTTTTCATCTTATTTAGATTTTAAAATTTATTTCGTGGTTACGGTAATAGGTTCTACTCTTAGCTTAGGATCTTCTTCTACCTCTTTTTCCTTTTTGCTTACTAATATTAGAAGAGAAGGCAATAATATAAAATCGATAATGAGTGCTGATATAATAATGACTACGGATATTCTTGCCATATAACTGTTTAAGGCAAATGCTGATGTCGATAAAATATTGAATCCGGCAACCAAAATAATTGTAGTGGTAATAATGGCTACTCCTACCGTTTCGAATGCATATACAACTGCTTTATGAGCATTATAACCTAGCTCACGACGAGCTCGTAAGAACTTACTCATAAAGTGTACGGTATCATCTACCACAATTCCCAAAGTCATACCAAAAACAACCACCATTCCAGTATTGATGGTTCCCTTATACAACCACCAAACACCAAAACCTACTATAACAGGCGTAACATTAGGAATAATACTAAGCATACCTAGTTTAAAGTTTCTAAGTGCAAAAATTAGGATTAGAGTAATCAATAGTAGCGCTATTATATTACCCGTAAACATACTCTCCGCCTGACGGAAACCAAGCTTTGAGAACATTAAGGTTGGACTCACGCCTATAGCATGCATAGGTGCTGGAGCATTATCTTTTAACCAGTTTTCAGCTCTTTCGGTAAAGGCAATCATCTCGGCACTCGAACTGTTTTTGATTGTTACCGTAAGTCTCGATTCTGATTTATCAACATTAATCTGGTTATTTAAATCCAGTCCGAATGGAAGCGACATTTCATACAGAAGTAGGAATTGTGCTGCGCTTTCTCTTTCATCTGGTATGCGATAATAAGATTCGTCGTCGCCATGCATCGACCTATTAATTCTTCGAGCCACTTCGCTAAAGGCATTCACATGAACAACTTCTGGCTGCATGTTCAACCAACCTTCAAATTCATTTAATTTATTTAGATACCCAGGGTTATTGATACC
This sequence comes from Labilibaculum sp., assembly GCA_016743925.1. GTDB lineage: Bacteria > Bacteroidota > Bacteroidia > Bacteroidales > Marinifilaceae > Labilibaculum. Next base: position 2,611 of record JADGFH010000038.1, on the reverse strand, counting down.
CCCACTTTCGCCACTACCAATTGAGAATTCTACATTGTAAAAACCTGTTAGATTCTCGTTCACAAAATCACTGTCTGTTCTAAATTGAACGGAGTGATCGAAGTATTCAACAAACTCGTCGTTAAAGGTATTTTTAGTTGCAAAATAACCTGCCATCACAATTAGTGCGAATGATACGATAGATAATCGCATAGGGTATTTACCAATGAAAGTGGCATAGTTAGATAGCCATGCTGCTTTCTTCTCTTTTAATTTCTTTGGTTTCGGTTTCGGGAAAATCGACATTAAAGCAGGTAGTGTAATCATAGAGAATACGAAAGCCATACTCATACCAAAAGCGGTAATGTTTCCTAAGTCCCAAAATGGAGGAACATCTCCAAAATTCATAGTCATGAATCCGACTACAGTTGTCAGGCTGGTAATAAATACCGGCATTAAATTCAATCGAATAGACTCAACCAAAGCATCTTTCTTTTCCAATCCATCCGTTCTTACTTTCTGCAGATAGGTGATAAGAATATGGATACTATCAGCAATGGCAAGTGTAAGTATCATGGTAGGAAAAACAGCAGATGGAGGTGTAAGCTTAATTCCCATTAAACCCACAAAGCCAATTGAACTCATGATTGAGAAAAGCACAACCACGAGAGTTGCTATGGTAGCATATATATTTCTAGTCAGTAAAAATGTCACCAATATTGCAACCAAAAACATAAGAGCACTTAGCATCATATCCTTTTGCGACGATTCGAAAAAGGCCGTGTTCAGTGGTACAAGTCCAGTTGTATAAATATCAAATTGAGGATATTTAGCCTCAAATTCTGCTATCATCTTTCTTGTGGCAACAGTTACCTCAGGAATCTCCTTTGCCATATCTTCGCCAGGCAGAATTACTGTAATATTAACTGCGGTAACGCTTCCTTTTGTATTGATTATACGATTAAGCAATAAGGGTTCTTTCAATGCTTTCTCTCTAATCGATAATATCTCCTCATCAGATTTATTTACCGATTCATAGGATAAATCATCAACAAATAAATCATCGCCATCGGCACTGGTGTGTTGAAAGTTGGTAATGGCATCCACTCTCGACGAGTAGGGTGTATTCCAGGCTTTCGCTGTTAGATCCTCAATTGCCACAAGGTTCTCGCGAGTGAAAACATCACCATTCTTAGGCGCAAGAACTACAATAACATTATCATCTTTCGTATACTTCTCTTGTAAAGCATCAAATGCCTCCAATTCTGGATTTGATTTACTGAAGAAGGCATGATAATCACCATCAAATTCCATATTTCCTTGAGAGGCTAATCCCATTGTAAGTACAAGACTTACAAGCAACATTGGCCACTTAAATCGAATCACAAAATTTGCCCATTTTATAGCAAATCTATTCGCAATGCTATCTGTTTTTTTCGTTCCCATAATTAATATTAAAAAAGTCGACCAGTCGTCTATGATTTGTGTTAAAAAAAACACCTCTTCAGGTGTTAAAATTTAACCAGTCGTTAGTTGGTTTTAAATAATTAGTTTAAAAATTGAAGGATCATATAATAATAATTGTCGATAGGTTTTGAATTTTGAACTTCCTTCATAGAAATCATAATTCCTTTACCTGCATTTTCGAAAAAAGAAACCATCTTCTCTGCATCAATCGATTCCTTAATCTCCCCTTTTTCCTGAGCTTCTTTAACAACTTCAACTAATTTAATTTCAATCAGTTTGCTGATTTCAGCTGCTTTTATTCTTATAGCCTCGCTATGTTCCGACATTTCATTACTTAGATTGCATGCTAAACATCCCATCTTGCAATTCAAATTTTCCTTCAGCATCTTAATTCTATATTCATATAAATTTAAAAGACGCTGCTTTGGAGAATCGCTGCTATTATAAAGAATGTCCAAACTTGGCGTAAAAAATGTCTTATAATACTTATCCATTACTTGAACCGCAAAGTCCTCCTTACTGTCAAAATAGAAATAAAATGATCCTTTAGGAATATCGGCATGCTTCACAATGTCATTCACACTGGTCGCATTATAGCCTTTCGCCCATAGTAGTTCCATTCCTTTATCTAAAAGGTAATTTGATTTCTCGTCGTGTTTTTTTGTCTTTGACATTGTTTTATTTTCTACAAATATATGACCAGTCGTCTATGAAACCAAATTTGTTAATGTTAAAGTTTGTTAATGCCTAATAAACTTACTAAGAAATTAGAGTAAACACGTAATATACAGTTGCTTTTAATTGCTTTGTCAGAATGAGAATATTCATATCTTTAGGTTTATTCTAATAGATTCGTAATTTGAACCTAACTGAACTACGCTGTGATTTTGCTCTGATAAATAAAGCCGATCCGTAAAAAGTTGACAAATAAAAACAATATGAAAGATTCGAGTTAATTGATGTTAACATCTACATTTTCTATTAATAAACACACTTGTAGTTATCTAGATATTTTGTAGATTTGTTTCTCGAAATTACTATTTAGAAACAGAATAATTAATACATATGGAATTTAAGTCAATGAACCTGAAGGATACCAATCCTGCTACACCTGAAGGGGATGTGGAAAATGTAAAATGTCTGATTGTTGGATCTGGTCCTGCTG
>JADGFH010000757.1 GCA_016743925.1 Labilibaculum sp. | reverse complement strand
ATTACACACTTGATCCTACTGAAATAGATAATGGCTCTAACGATGATAGTGATGGAGGTACAGTAACACTTTCTGTTTCGCCAAATATTTTTGATTGCTCGGATAAAGGGGCTGTGAATGTAACCTTAACAGTTACGGATGCAGATTTATCTAGTAACACTTGTTCAACAACAATTACAGTAGCTGATAATAGTAATCCAACTGTTAAAATTGCACAAGCAAATTTTTCTGTTTCATCGGGAGCTGGAGTATGTGGCACATTAATAAATTACCCAGGACCATTGTTTACAGATAATTGTGATGGTGATCAAACAGGAACTCTGACTAGTGGTTTGTCTAGCGGATCAACTTTCCCAATAGGAATAACTACAGTTACTTATGAATATACCGATGCCTCAGGAAATGGACCAATTCAATCCAGCTTCACAGTTACTGTTAATGATGATATTCTTCCAGTTTTAAGCAATACATCAAACAGAAATTTAAGTCCTAATAGCGGTGGTTGTACTTACCTTGTTAGTGGAACCGCATTTGATCTTGGCGCAAGCGATAATTGTGGCATTGCAAGTATTACACACAATTACGATGGCGGTGGAACTAGTCTGAATGGTAAATCATTCCCTATTGGAACAACAAGTGTCACTTGGACTGTCACTGATGTTAATGGAAATCCAAATTCACAAATTGTACAAATAAGCGTAAGTACAAATTTAGGAGCGAGTATTAGCGGTCCTACAGGAAGTACCAATTGTGAAGGTGAAAATTCAGTATTTACAGCTTCTGGATCAGGTGGAAACCCAATCTACTCGTATAAATTTTACGTGAATGGAACAGAAGAAACTGTTGGTGTTTCTGGAAACACATTTACCTCCAATACACTAGCTGATGGTGATAAAGTAAAAACTGAGGTTACAGATTCAAACGCTTGCTCAACTGAAAGCAGTGAAATCACAATAACCATTTATCCAAAACCAAATCCCATATTATATCATGAATAATATCTAAGGCAGAAGTAACTCTTAGCAAAGAAAATTCAAAAGTACCCAATTTTATTAGTCCCGAGGCAGGTCACACCCTCCCATAGGGGCTTTTTTCATCTCAATAAGCTTCAAAACACAAATAATAGGCTAGTATTACCCCCCAATTAGCAGTTTGATGGCTTCCCGAGGCAATAAGTACCAATCCATTGGCAATAAGTGATCGTCAATCGACAATTTAATGGCTCCCCGCAGCTGTATTAGATTTCCCTAGGCAATTTGGCCTTATTATTAGTAGCTATTAAAAACACGTTCATCTTAAAGTTTTCAATTATCTTTGCGGGCAAATCTATAATATAAGATATTAAAGTAATGAATTGGGAAGAGGAAATATTCAACATTTCGAGTAAGGAAGAATTTGAACAAACTGCACTTCAGGTATTTTTATATCAAGCGGAGAACAATCTTGTTTACAAAGAATATATTCAGCACCTAGGAATTAAAACCGCTGATATTACTTTATTAGAACAAATTCCTTTTCTCCCTATCGAATTTTTTAAGAGTAGAAAAGTTGTTTCATCAGACAAAGAAGCACAAGCGATTTTCACGAGTAGTGGAACAACTGGCAATTTAACAAGCCGACATTTTGTTCCCGATTTAAAGCTTTACGAAGCTAGTTTTACAAAAGGCTTCGAGCAATACTATGGTGCGGTAAGCGATTATTGCATACTGGCTTTGTTACCGGTCTATCTCGAGAGAGAAGGCTCTTCTCTAATTTATATGATGGAGAAGCTTATAAAGGATAGTAGGCATGAAAAAAGCGGTTTTTACCTTCATAATCATGAAGAATTGATTGCTACGATTACTGATTTGAAAAAACAGAATCAGAAAATACTTTTACTTGGTGTAAGTTTTGCTTTGCTCGACTTGGCTGAAAAATTCCAATTGGATTTAGATGGTGTTGTTGTAATGGAAACTGGCGGCATGAAAGGCCGAAGAAAGGAAATTACACGCGAAGAATTGCATGCTTTTTTAACTGAGAAACTGGGTGTTCAAAAAATCCATTCGGAATATGGAATGACCGAATTGCTATCTCAAGCTTATTCGAAAGGCGATAGCTTATTTTTCACACCTTCGTGGATGAAGATTTTGATTCGTGATACTTACGATCCATTTACCTACGAAAAGCAAGGCCGAAGTGGCGGTGTTAATGTTATTGATTTAGCCAATGTTCATTCTTGTTCATTTATAGAAACGCAGGATTTAGGAAAAATCCACCCCGATGGCAGTTTTGAAATACTAGGCCGTTTTGATAATTCGGATGTTAGAGGCTGCAACTTATTGGTGAACGAATAGTACATCTTTTATTCGAATTATTAACTTGGACTTTTACTGTAGAGAGCTTGTTAATAAAAGTTTCCAATGAAAAAATGCACAAGCCTAGCTTTCCTTTATGAGATGGTAAACGATCCTGATTTTGCTTCAGTTGAATAAGCAAAACTTTTTCTTTTATATACCTATGAAACACGTATTTTCTAATTTCAATATCCTAATTTTTGGCTAAAAACGGATCCAAGTATTTAAGCGCTTAAGAACAATTGCTGTTTTGCGATACATTCTAATTGGATGTTAAAACAGAAACTTGAGATTGGAAGTGTATTTTTGCTCCTGCAGGCTGCAGGAAGAAAAATACAGCACTGAAAATCGTTCCTGTAGGCTACAGGAGAGAAAATACAGTAGGTAAAAACCTTCCTGCGACTTGCAGGAAACACTTTACACACTGTATAAAGTTTGCCGTACCCTACAGGAAGAAAAATACGGCTTGTACAAATCCCGCTGCGGTTTGTAAAGGCATTACAGAACACATGCTCTTGCTTGGTAATTCTGCTAGAAAAGTTTCGCTTGTGCCCTTATTATACCAAATTAACATCAAAACCAATCTTATAAAATGTTTCTTTTCAGCTATATCTTCGTTAATAAAGATGCAAGGTAACTCGGCTATCTTTTACTTTTTTGTCTTGATCTATCTGAAAATTATTCCATTTTAAATAAAGCTTATTTTGAAATTAAATTGGTATTAAATAAAAATTGCTTTACATCATAATACTACGCATAAAAAAAACACCAAATAGAGTTTAATGAATGTAAACCAACTCTATTTGATGTTTTGAAATTCCCCTACCAAAAGGAACCTAACATTGTATTTTTAGCT
>JADGFH010000756.1 GCA_016743925.1 Labilibaculum sp. | reverse complement strand
ATGTTTCGTAACACAAAGTCAAAACTAAAATAAACACAACATTACTTTAAATCGGTAGTTCGAGGATAAACTTACTTCCCACTCCAAAAGTACTATTCACTTTAATTGTGGCTCCAATTTTATCGGACAATAACTTTACAATATACAAGCCAAGACCACTAGATTCTTCTTCATTAGTTGGTCTCGTACTCAATTTGGAAAACTTTTTAAACAGTAATGGTAATTCTTCCTTTTTTATTCCACTCCCATTATCTATAAAACAAATTTCGATATAGTTAGCAAATTGTTTTATTTCTAGGCTTACATCTTGATTAAATGGGCTGTACTTAATCGAATTAGACAAGAGATTATCAATAATTCTATTAAGCTCGTTAACACCTGTTTTCACCCATAATTCACCAACTATTTGATTTTGCCTAATGCTTATTTGTTTCTTCTCGGCTAAAGGTGTAAAGCTCTCCGTTTTTTGATTTAACAATTTGACTAAATCTATTTCATCCTTTTGTAAACTTTTTTGATCACTCTCAACCATATTCATTTCAAGAACATCCGAAATTAAAGTTTCTGCTGACTTAACTTGCGATTTAATTAAGTTAAAATATATTTCCTGTTCCTCATTTAAATCAGCCGAATGTTTTATCAATCTAATAACACTTGAAATTCCACCAATAGGATTTTTTAAATCATGCGCTAAGATACCCAGCAAAGCACTTTTTTCCTCTGCAAGTTCTTCTAATCTCTCATTTTGAATCCCCAATACTTCATTTTTATCTCTAACCTCCTCATTTGCCGAAACTAGTTGTCTATTTTGAATTTCTATTTTAAATTGATATGTCCTCACTTGTCTCCTTATTATAAAATAAGCAAATATTGAAATAATAATTGCAAAACTTAAGCCTACCCATAGAAGTGGAAGTGATTTTTCTTTAGACTCTTGCCTTATTACATTAGCATCTTGATGAACCATTAATTTATAACCAGAATAAACATGATTTATAGCTACTACAATATCAGAATAGCCAATCTCTTCATATTCATAATATCCTGAGAAAGGTTCAATTGAAAAAAAATCTTTAAAATTGTATTTCTCATCTTTACCTGCTGAATAAAAGGATGCCTTACTAATTCTAACTTTTTTCGATGGTTTTAAGCCAGGTGCAGCTATTAAGGCTCCTGTAGAATCCATCATACATAAATACCCATTATTTGGCATTTTAAGAACATCACAAGTCTCCTGAACAATTTTAATAAAAGAGATTCTATCATTTTTATCAATATTTGATTTATCTAGCATGCCGAGCACCGTCTCTCCAATGGTTAGATTATCCTTTAATGCTTGGTTTTTAAGATTATTATAAATAATATCCTCAACCCATATAGAATAGCCTATTAAACCAATAATTAAAACGCTCAAGATGCTTATGGATAAAATATATTGAAAACGATTCTTCATAATTTGATGTTATATTTAAAGTATAAGGTACAAACAAAAGTTCAAAGAGAAACTCTACTGTTTCATATTAACATTAAATTCATTTCCCAATCCATTATTACCTGAATCTAATACATATTTCCATTCTCCCTCCTCATTTTTTTTCCAAATAGATACGTAAGTTCCTCTGTATATTGAGTCCGTAGTTTTGTAGGTATACGTGCCATAAGTATAACCCAATTCTCCAGATTTACTAACATCAGCCTTTAGTGGTTTCCATGAAAAATTTATATTTGAATCAGCACGTTTCATAAATGAAAATTTAATATTTTCTTTTCCTCTAATAGGCATACTATTATCTTTAAGCATTACAGCTTCTTCTGCTGCGAATTCATAAAAAGCTTTATTCATTCCATTTTCTAATGAGTAATTTGAAAATGCAATATCTACTTTCTTAAGTAATTTTAAGTTTATTTCTCTAGAATCTTGCATTTGACAAGAAATATAACATATCATGACTAAAAGTACACTCAAAGTATATTGTTTATTCAATATCTTCATAGAATCATATAATAATTTAACTGAAACCAAATAGTTTTTATTTTCTTTGATACATCAACAAAATATCAATAACATGTTACAAAAAGCAATATCCGATAAAATTTCGATTTTAGCCATTCAAAAAAAACAAATTTATTCGAACAAATCCTTTGAGAGCCTTATTGTCTCTATTGAAAAAGGTATGATTGTTCCTGAACAACCAGCTCCAGCAAATGCTGTACTATATGTTATTTTTGGTAAAATTGAAATTGATGGTAAATTATCGATTGTTGAATCTGATGATTTGTTTACATTTTCAAAAGGGCAAATGCATGGTTTAAAAGCTATCAAAGATTCTAAATTTCTAATTTCAAGAACCACTGAATGAAAAAAAGCTTGACTAGTTTAAAACTAATCAAGCTTTTTTCCTGAATTGATGTAGTGAATACCATCTTATGGCATTCGAATTGATAATCCTAAGCTAATAAAAAAATCTGGAGAAACCTTACTTAATCCTATTCCTGTAGAAAAATCAAGTTGAAGATCCTCATTTACAGCATAAGTTAATCCTCCATCCCAACGATGGTCATTTTTCCCTCCACTTGGAAGAAAACCATACAATTCAGCAAAAGCTCCTATTTTTTCTGAAAGGTTCATTCCAATCACTGCAGTATAAATACCTATAGCAGAATCATCTCCTTCAACACCACTCCAAGCTACACCTAAATTGGCTCCAAAGGACATCGCTTCATTCAGCGTATATTCACCATTTAAACGGAAATCAGCTCCTAAATTTTTATTTTCGAATGCTTCAGCTCCTGTTTTAGGGATCGATAAAGTAGTTAAAAAAGCCAATTGTGGTAAACCATCCGCTTCTTCTCTCAAGAAGAACTTAGCTCCTAACGAAATTGGACCAAAGCCATTCTCATCAAAATCGCCTCCAGTCAATGATTGTGAAACGCCGAGATACTCAAGCCCCAATCGTAACTCAACTTTTTCAAATAAACCATATCGCAATAAGGTAGAATTATAGGTTGTATTGTTAATATGGTCATCGTATTTTTCAAAAGAAAAACCTGTTTCCAGCTGAAATCCATGAAGAGGTATTACAGTCGCCGATTCTGTTTGATCTGGACGATCTGTTACCATTTCAGTTTTTTCTTGTGCTTTCAAAAAGCCCGAAAAAATTAGAGCAATGGCTATAAATATTATTTTTTTTTTC